>CALWJG010000196.1 GCA_944380945.1 uncultured Agathobaculum sp.
TTGCGCGCATTTTTCCGCGATCCTGTGCAAAAGCGGCGGGTCGATCGTGCGCCCGGTCGGGTTGTTGGGGTTGCACAAGTAAACTGCATCGGTTTCCGGCGTGATGTCCGACAAAATACGCCCGGTCACCGCGAAGCCCTCGTCCTCGCGCAGCATATGGAAACGGATATCCGCCCCCGCCAGCGTGCGCTCGTATTCCGCGAAGGTGGGCGCGGTCAGCAGCGCGGTTTTGGGCCGCAGCACGGCCGCCAGCCGGTCGAGCACGTCCGCCGCGCCGTTGCCGCAGTAGAGCCAGTCCGGGTCCACGCCCTCCGCCGCGCCGATCGCGCGCCGCGCCGCGCGGCAGAAGGGGTCCGGGTAGCGCGTGCAGTCCTCTACCGCGTCCCGCATCGCCCGCTTCACCGCGGGGGGGATGCCGAAGGGGCTGATGTTGGCGGACAGGTCGAGCGCCTCGCCGCCGTATCGTTCGGCATGGGAATACACATCCCCGCCGTGTACATATTCGGGCATCGCCGCCCTCCTTTCTGTTATGGTAATACCGCATCATTTGACAAGAGCGATTTGCGAGAATATTTTGCATCCAGATGCGGCGCATTTTCGCAGCAATACTGGATGTATTGCAAGAAAATGCAACAAAATATGGGGGCAAAATTTCCGCAAAGCGCCGCAGGCACAATGGTGCGGGATTGCCTTAGCCAAACAGCGGCCAGTCCAGCGTCAGCCGGATGACCGCGCACAGCACGAGCGCGAGCACGCTCGCGGTGGTCATCAGGTCGATCGCCCGCAGGATGTCCCCGCGGTTGATCGTGCGGTCCGGGTCACCGAACGCCGCTTTTTTGACCGTTTTACCGAAATAGCTGGCGTCCCCGCCCAGCTGGACGTGCAGCGCGCCCGCGCAGACCGACTCGGTCTGGCCCGCGTTCGGGCTTTTGTGGGCGCTCCGGTCGCGGCGGTAGATGCGCAGCGCGTTGCGGTTGTCCAGATGCAGCATGCCCGCGCCCGCGATCATGCAGGCCGCGGTCAGCCGCGCGGGGAGGAAGTTGCATATATCGTCCATCCGGGCGGAAAACTTGCCCAGATATTCGTATTTATCATTGTGGTAGCCGACCATGGAGTCCAGCGTGTTGACCGCCTTATAGAGGAATCCCAGCGGCGCGCCGCCGATCAGCATGAAGATCAGGGGCGAGACCACGCCGTCGGTCGTGTTCTCCGCCACAGTCTCGACCGCGGCCTTGATGACGCCCTCCTTGTCGAGCGCCGCCGTATCGCGGCCGACGTACATCGCGACCGCCCGGCGGCCCGCGTCGAGCGACTCATCCAGCGCACTGTACACATGCACGCCCGCGTCCGCCAGGCTCCTGCGCGCGAACAGCGTCCAGCACAGCAGCGCTTCCACAACAAACCCCAGCCAGAAGTTCACGTCCCGCAGCCAGCGCAGCAGGAAAAACGGCGCGGCGAAGCTCACGCCGCACACGATGAGCCACAGGAATACGCCCGCAGCAGTCAGCGCGCGCGGGGTCGGGGGAAACAGCCGCCGCAGCAGCTTTTCCGCGAGCGAGATCAGCCTGCCCACCGCGCAGATCGGGTGCGGCAGCCATTTGGGGTCGCCCAATATCCAATCCAGCACAAAGCCGGCGAACACAGCGCAGGTCAGGTACATGGTCTCTCTCCTTTGATATATTGCGGCACGCCCGCGATCACGCGCACGACCGCGTCCGCCTCCTCCGCTATCGCGCAGCACAGGCGGCCGACCGCCTCGCGGTAGGCCTCGTCCGCGCGGTCCAGCGGCACCACGCCGCAGCCGACCTCGTCACAGGTGACCACATGCCCGCGCAGGGATTCCCGCAGCGCCATCGGGTCGCGCCCGGCGGCGAGCGCGTTCTGCACAGCCTCGTGCAGGTTTTGGGCGAGCGGCAGGTCGGGATACAGCTGCTTCGCAAGCGCTGTTTTGCCCTGATACGCGCCGCCGATGATCAGTATGGTCATAGGATCAGCCCTCCAAACGCGGCGAACGCGAGCGCGAGCAGCTCGGACAGCGAGATGCTGAAGCCCGCGAGGTCGCCCGTGATGCCGCCGAACACGCGCATGGCGATTCGGGTATGCAGGATATACCACAGGCTGAGCAGCGCGATATAGCCCACCGCAAAGAAATACCCGCGGTCTATGGTATGCAGCCACACGAGCAGCGCGATGTCAAGCGCCGCCGATACGACCCGCAGCGTCCAGTCGACCGCCTTCTTGTCGCTGTTCTCCGCAAAGATGTGCGCAAGGCCGGTGTCCTTGGCGCAGGGCATGGTCACGATCTTGCGCGCACCGTCCGCGCGCGCCGCGGCAAAGCCCAGAAACACCACCGGCAGCAGCGCGGGGGTCTCGTAGATCTGAGCAAAGCACGCCGCCTCGGCCAGCAGGAATGCCATCAGCCACATCGGCCCGAACGCGCCGACGTGCGGGTCCTTGAGGATGGCGAGCCGCTTGTCGCGGTCGCCGAAGGAACAGAGCGCGTCGCAGGTGTCGCACAGGCCGTCCAGATGGATGCCGCCCGAGATCATGAGCGGGATGAGCGCCGCGCCCACCGCGTAAAACAGCGCCGCCGCGCCGAAGTGCGCGCAGAACAGGTACCACAGCCACTCTGCCGCGCCCACCAGCGCGCCCACCAGCGGCAGGAAGGACAGCGCCCAGCGCATGGTCCTTTTCTCCCACTGCACCTGCGGCACGGGCACTGCCGAGTAGAGCGAAAACGCGACCAGCAGGCCGCTCCACGCGCTTTTCATGGTGTTTCCTCCTCCTTTACCGGCAGCAAAATGCCGCACACGGATTCATAGGCCGCCTGCGCCCGCGCGCAGAGCGCCGCGTTCAGCCGCCCGAGCAGCTCGATGTACTGCATAGTCTCCGGCGGATAGGGCAGGCCGTCCGAAAAAATCTCATTCGTCACAATGACCAGCGTTTCGCAGCAGTCTTGCAGGCGCCCGATCCCTGCAAGGATGCTGCCGAACGCCGCGTCCTTTGCGCCCTCGGGCGCAAACAGCTCGTTGGCCAGCAGGTTACCCAAGTCTTCGAGCAGGATGCCGTCATACCGCCGGGGCAGTTCCAGCCCTGCAAGGTCCAGCGGCCGCTCGACCGTCTCGAAGCCCTTGCCCTGCCGCAGCGCGCGGTGCCGCGCGATGCGCTTTTGCGCCGCCGCGCCGAAGGGCTGCATGGTCGCGAGATACAGGCGGGAGCCTGCCGCGTGTTCGCACAGCAGCCGCTCCGCGTGCGCGGATTTGCCGCTCGCCGAGCCGCCGGTGACCAGTATCAGCATGGTTTTCCCTCCTGTTCCCCGCCTTGCGGCGGAGTGGTTGTCTTGAAAGGCGCTATGGGAA
>CALWJG010000197.1 GCA_944380945.1 uncultured Agathobaculum sp.
TGGGCCCGAACGTGGTGGACATCTGCCGCGAGGCCTGTCAGGCGGCCAAGGCGCACGGGGTCAAGATCTCCTGCGACTTAAACTACCGCGGCAAGCTGTGGACCCGCGAGCAGGCGCGCGAGGCGATGACCGACCTGTGCCAGTATGTGGACGTGTGCATCTCCAACGAGGAGGACGCCAAGGACGTTTTCGGCATCGAGGCTGAGGCGACCGACATCTACGCGGGCGAGATCAACCGCGAGGGCTACAAGTCGGTGGCCAAGCAGCTGGCGGACAAGTTCGGCTTTGAAAAGGTCGCGATCACGCTGCGCGAATCGCACTCCGCGTCCGACAACGGCTGGAGCGCGATGCTGTACGACGCAAAGAGCGGCGAATACTGCTTCTCGAAGAAGTACGAGCTGCGCATCATCGACCGCGTGGGCGGCGGCGACAGCTTCGGCGGCGGCCTGATCTACGCGCTGCTGACCGGCAAGGGCACGCAGGAGGCGGTGGAGTTCGCGGTCGCGGCCTCCGCGCTCAAGCACACCATCGAGGGCGACTACAACATGGTCACCGTCGCTGAGGTGGAAAAGCTCGCCGGCGGCGACGGCTCCGGCCGTATCCAGCGGTAAAACCGCATCATTTATGTAATTTATACCCTGACCTCTCCGAATATTTTCTTACATGCGTTTGAAATCCCCCTGCGGGTGTCGTCCTCGGCACCCGCAGGGGGATTTCATGCTATTTGGGAATCCAGTTAAGCGGAACTTTTATCCTGATCCGAAGCTCAGTCCTCTACCTCCAGCAGCTTGCCGGTCTCAAAGGACTCCTTGCAGCGGTAAGCCGCCTGAGAAACCTTGGTGCCGTCGTAGACCGTGACGCCCGGCTTGCGGTTCTCATTGATGCAGGCTACGAACTCCTTGATCTCGTTGACATACGCCTGGTGCCAGCGGCTGAGGAAATCCGGGTAATACTCCTCGCGGGCGCCGCTGCCGTCCACGATCTGCAGCATATTCTTGCGGCCGACGTTTGCAATGCGCAGCGTGCCATGCGTGCCGATGATCTCGGTCTCGACATTGCAGCCCGCGCCGTGCGTGCGGTTGGTGAACATGAAGCCCATCGCACCGTTGGCGCACTGCACGGTCGCAGCCGCGTTGTCCGCGTCGTTCAGCTCGCGGTACAGATCGAACTCGAACACGCCGCCGATGCCCCATACCTTTTTGATATCCGAACCCGTGAACCAGCGGATCAGGTCGATATCGTGCACGCACATGTCGAGGAACTGGCCGCCCGAATGCGGGGCGAACTTGAGCGTGCCCTCGATCGTGGTGCGCGGGTCCTGCGTGTAGGAGCGGACGAGCACGACCTTGCCGATGTCGCCGTTTTCGATGCGCTGCTTGGCTTCCGCATAGGAATCGTCGAACCGGCGCATAAAGCCGAGCATGAATACCTTGTCCGGATGCGCTTCGACCGCCTGCTCCGCCAGCTTGCACTTTTCGATCGTGGTGTCAAGCGGCTTGTCGCAGAACACATGCTTGCCCGCGTCGAGCGCCAGCTTGATGTGGTCGGCATGGTACATGGACGGGGATACGATCACGATCGCGTCCAGCTCGGGATTGCTGACCATTTCCGCCACGTCCGTATAGGTGTAGGGTACGCCCAGCTCCGCGGCAACTTCCTTGACGCGCTTTTCGTCCACATCGCACAGCGCCGTCAGCTCCGCGCCAGGTACCAGATTGGCGATGTTGCAGGCGTGCTCATAGCCGAGACGGCCGAGGCCGACAGAACCGATTTTTACCTTTTTCATAGTGATTTCTCCTTTTTATTATCAGATGGTTGTTACAATGTCAGGCGTACAGCGCCGGCTTGTCGATCATTTTTACGTCCTCCGGCT
Source organism: uncultured Agathobaculum sp. (assembly GCA_944380945.1). Taxonomy (GTDB): domain Bacteria; phylum Bacillota; class Clostridia; order Oscillospirales; family Butyricicoccaceae; genus Agathobaculum. Next base: position 1,874 of record CALWJG010000197.1, read on the forward strand.
TGCCGGTCTTGCGGGAGAGCATCACGGCATCCGCCGCCACGCAGGCTGCGTAGCCGTCCCAGGTACTCGGGCCGGTCAGATGGTCCGCCAGCACAGCCTTTGCCCACTGCTGGAACTCGATGTCATACGCCTCGATGAAACGCTGCGACCAGTCGGTCAGGATGTCGAACGAGTATTTCGCGTCCGCGCGGGTGACTACCGCCGCCGGATCGGGCAGGTTGACCGTGCCGTTTTCACAGACGACCTGACACTGGATGTCGTAAGCATAGGCGCCGTCGGTCTGCACCTCGATGTCGATGCGCTGGCCGGAACGGGTCGTCAGCATGACCACCTGCGGGTTGAGCCACTCGCCCTTTGTCGCCTTGCTCTGGCGGACGGCCAGCACCTGTGCGGTCGCATATTCGTCGTCCAGCAGCCAGCGGGAGATGTCCAGCTCGTGGATCGCCACGCGGGTGATGGCGTAGTCGGTCTCAAAGCCGGGCGCCTGCGACACGTTGCGGTGCGCCGCGTGGATCATCAGCGGGTCGCCCAGCCTGCCGGCCGCGATCAGCTCCTTCATCGCCGCGTAGCCGCGGTCGTAGCGCCGCATAAAGCCGACCTGTACCAGACGCTTGCCGCAGGCCAGCTCCGCCTGCATGATCTTTTCGCAGTCCGCCGCGGTCTGTGCGAGCGGCTTTTCGCAGAACACGTACTTTTTGTGCTTGAGGCACTCGAGCACATAGCCCGCGTGCGAGGGGTCGGCCGAGGTGATCAGCACCGCGTCGACCTCCGGGGCGGCGATCAGCTCTTCGCCGGTGGCGTAGCATTTGATCCCGTACTGCTCCGCGACCTTTTGCGCCGCCTCGGGCACGAAATCCGCTACCGCGACGACCTCGGTCTCTGCGACCAGACCGGTGAGGCGGCGGATATGATCGCGTCCGATCGCGCCGCAGCCGATCACGCCCACTCTGACTTTGTTCTCCATAACCATACTTCCTTTCTGAAAATTCTATTACATTTCACCGCGCGCTTCGCGTTCGGTGAGATCTGCGATGATTTTGGGATATTTGCGGTCCAGCTGATAGAACAGCAGGACGACTGCCACGATGCCCCAGATGATGACCGGCGCCCACGCATAGATGCTGTGAATCATATCCAGCGCGCTCTGCGGCTGCGCCACACCGCCCTCGGTCGAGCTGATGTAGCCTGCATTCTCCAGCAGTGCGCTGACCAGCGCGCTGGCCACGCCTGTACCGACCTTAAAGCCCATCGAGCCGCAGGCAAAGATCAGGCTTTCCTGCCGGATGTGGTTTTTCCACTGGCCGAACTCGACCGTATCGCCGATCATGCCGAAGATGATCGCATACAGCGGCGCTTCGCCGATCGCGCGGATGACCGTCATCGCTACGACCCAGCTGTAGCTTTCCGGATGGAGCATGAACGCGAGCTGCGCCAGAATGGCCAGCACCGCGCCGGACAGCGCCAGCGCCTTTT
>CALWJG010000198.1 GCA_944380945.1 uncultured Agathobaculum sp.
TCCTCCTGGATCTTGGTGAACGGCACGACCATGACGCTCATGCGGCCGCACCACACGGTCAGCTTGCGCCCGAGTTCGAGCACCTTTTCCTTGGCGCGCTCCGAGGTGTAGGGGTAGCTGAAAAAGTGCACGCCCACGAGCTCCAGCCCGCGCTTGGCCATCATCCAGCCCGCGACCGGGCTGTCGATGCCGCCCGAGAGCAGCAGCGCCGCGCGGCCGTTCGAGCCGATCGGCATGCCGCCCGCGCCCGGCTCGGGGCCAGCGTGGACAAAGGCGTATTTCTCGCGCATCTCAACGTGCACGGTCAGGTCGGGGTGGTGCATGTCCGGGCGCACGTCCGGGAACCGGTCGGCCAGCTCGCCGCCGACGTGCTGGCTGATCTCGGTCGAGGTCATGGGGAACTTCTTGTCCCCGCGCTTGGTCTCGACCTTGAAGGTCTTGGCCTGCGCAAAGCGCGGCGCAAGGTAGCTCTGCGCGGTCGCGATCACGCTCTCGAGCGTCTTTTCCGGGCAGACCGCCGCGCGCGAGATGGTCGCAAAGCCGAACACATGGCGCGCGCAGTCCATGACCGCGTCGGCGTCCGCGTCCTCGGGCACCTCGACATACACGACCGACTGGCGCATCGAGATCTCGCAGTCCGCGACGTGCTTCATCCGGCGGGACAGGTTTTTGAGCAGCCGGTCCTCAAAGGTCTTGCGGTTGAGGCCCTTGAGCACGATCTCGCCGCACTTGAGCAGTAAAACTTCTTTCATAATATCTCCTTTGTCATCTTCTCAGCATCTTGATCCCCTTCAGCGCCCCGGCGATGAACGCGTCCACGTCCTCGCGGGTGTTCGAGGGCGCGAACGACACGCGGATCGCGCTGTCCGTGCGGGCCTTGGGCAGGCCGAGCGCGGTGAGCACGCCGCTCTGCCGCCCCTTGGAGCAGGCCGAGCCGCTCGACACATACACCTCGTCCCCCTCGAGCACGCGCAGCATGACCTCGCTCTTGCAGCCGGGGATGGACAGGTTGACCACATGCGGGATGTCGCCCGCGCCGTTGAGCGCCGCGTCCGGCAGCTGCGCCGCCGCCTGTTCCTTGAGATAGGCCGCGAGCGCCGCCACATGCGCGTAATCCTCGTCGAAATGCGCCATGCGGATCTCGCACGCCTTGGCAAACGCCGCGATGTTCGGCAGCGGCTCGGTGCCCGGGCGGATGCCCTTTTCCTGCCCGCCGCCGAACATCAGGGGCGGCAGGCGCAGGCCCTTTTTGACATACAGCGCGCCGATGCCCTTGGGCGCGCCGATCTTGTGGCCGGAAACGCTCATCAGGTCGCAGTTCCATTTTTTCGGCGTCAATTTCACGCGGGCAAGCCCCTGCACCGCGTCGATGTGGAACAGCGCGCGGGGCGCTTTGGCGCGGAGCATCGCGCCGAGCTCCGCGACCGGCTGCACCGTGCCGATCTCGTTGTTGACCAGCTGGCAGGTGAGCAGGATGGTGTCCGCGGTCAGCGCCTGTTCGAGCGCCGCGGGTGTGATGTGGCCGGTCTCGTCCGGCGCGAGGAACACCACGTCGAACCCCTCTGCGGCCAGCTGCTTGCAGGTGTTCATGGTCGCCGCGTGCTCGATCGCCGTGGTGATGATGCGGCCCTTTTTGTGGCGACCCAGATGGGCGGCGCCGCGCAGGCTGATGTTGGTGCTCTCCGTGCCGCAGGAGGTAAAATAGGTCTCCTCGGGCAGGCAGCCGAGCGCCGCGGCCACGGCCCTGCGGCTGTCCTCGAGCAGATGCGACGCCTCGACGCCCATTTTGTGCAGGCTCGACGGGTTGCCGAACGCCTCGCACATGGCGCGCACGGCGGCCTCCGCCGCCTCGGGCAGCACCTGCGTCGTCGCCGCATTGTCCAGATAATGCATGGCAGATAACTCCTTGTTCATTCCTATACGCAACCATTTTACAACGGCGGGCGGGCTTTTACAAGACAGAAGCCGCAATTTGGCGTAATACAGGATTGAAATGCCCGGTGGGCTATGATATACTTTAACTGTATGACGTGCCAAAGGCACGCCCGAGTGAAGAAAGGAAGGAAATCCTATGCCAGGTAAGGTTATTCTCGGCGCCCAGTGGGGCGACGAAGGCAAGGGCAAATTCATTGATATTTTCGCGGCGCAGGCCGATCTGGTCGTGCGCAGTCAGGGCGGCAACAACGCCGGCCATACCGTCGTGGTAAACGGCGAGACCTATAAGCTCCAGCTCATCCCGTCCGGCATCCTCTACCCGAACTGCATCAACGTGATCGGGCCGGGCGTGGTCGTCAACCCCAAGGCGGTGCTGGGCGAGATCGACGGCCTGCACGAAAAGGGCGTGTCGACCGACAAGCTGTTCATCGACGCGCGCTGCCACTGCATCCTGCCCTGGCACCTCGAGCTGGACGCGCTCAGCGAGGCCGAAAAGGCCAAGGAGGGCACGGCCATCGGCACGACCAAAAAGGGCATCGGCCCGACCTATATGGACAAATCCGAGCGCAGCGGCATCCGCATGCACGATTTTGTGGACGCCGACCGCTTTGAGGAGGTCATCCGCGAGACCTGCGCGCGCAAGAACCGCGTGATCACCGGCGTCTACGGCGGCGAGCCGATCGACGCGGACGCGGTCATCGCGGAGTACCGCGTATACGCCGACCGCCTGCGCCCCATGGTGCGCGACACCACCGTGCTGACCTGGGACGCGGTCAAGGCGGGCAAGGAAGTGCTGTTCGAGGGCGCGCAGGGCACGCTGCTCGATCTGGACATGGGCACTTACCCCTATGTCACCTCCTCGCACCCGGTGGCGGGCGGCTGCTGCATCGGCTCGGGCGTCGGCCCGACGGCCATCGACAGCATCATGGGCATTTTCAAATCCTACACCACCCGCGTGGGCGAAGGCCCGTTCCCGACCGAGCTGTTCGACGAGACCGGCGACTATATCCGCAAGGCCGGCGGCGAGTTCGGCACGGTCACCGGCCGCCCGCGCCGCACCGGCTGGTTCGACGCGGTCATCGCGCGCTATGCGGTGCGCGTCAACGGCCTGACCGAGGTCGTCATCAACAAGATCGACCCGCTGCGCGGCCTGCCCAAGCTCAAGGTGTGCGTGGCGTACAAGCTGAAGAACGGCGAGACGGTCACCGAGTTCCCGGCGAACTTCATGGATCTGGTCGGCTGCGAGCCGGTCTACGAGGAGTTCGACGGCTTTGACGAGGACATCACCGGCTGCCGCGCGTTCGACGAGCTGCCGCAGACCGTGCAGAGCTACATCCGCGAGCTCGAGCGCATCATCGGCTGCCCGATCACCATGCTGGGCGTCGGCCCGGCGCGCGACCAGGTCATG
>CALWJG010000199.1 GCA_944380945.1 uncultured Agathobaculum sp.
GCGTCCGGTCAGGACTACGCCGCGTGGCACGCCGCCGACCCCGCGGCGATCGACCGCATCGCAGCGCCCTATCTCGGGTAAATCCCTTTCTTTGATGCTGCAAAAGCAGGAAAAGCATGTGACAGACGCAAAAGCGCTGTGCCCTCCGGCACAGCGCTTTGCTTATCGAAAAAGTCTTCGCGCCGCAGGCGCGCATAAATAGAATATTGCGGCGTGCCGCAATAGCTCTCATTTTATTTATCGCCGCACGGCGGCGGAATGAGGACAGCAGCCTACGGGCTATACAAACCGCTGTCCAGTGTACTCATTCAACTGCCGCAAAGCGGCAGCTATTCAATGAGCGCAAGCGTGGTTTCGATCGAGAGGCTGTTCGAAAACATCGTTTTTCGAACAGCCTCAGAGGGCGGCTCCCTTTGCGGGGAGCCGCCCGTTTGCGTGCCCAAAATGGTTTTAATCCTGCTGCTGCGCGTAATAGTCGCAGTCCAGGATGCTGTCGTTGACCTCGTGGAAGCGGCGGGCAAAGGCGTTCATGGCCGCGATCTCGTCCTCGGTCATGCCGTCGTTCCAGACGACCGCGCCGTTTTCCACATAGGCCGCGTCGGTCAGCCATGTCCCGTCTGGAAAGATGGCATAGCCCGCGTAGGACGGGTCGAACGCGTCCCGCCCCATGGCGCGCGGCGCGGGCAGGCCGAACAGGTTGGCGAGCGTGGGCAGCAGGTCAACGGTCTGCAGCGTCTTGTCCACGGTCTGCGGCGTGCAGCCCTCGTACCAGATGAAGCACGGCGTGCGCTCGAGCAGGCGGCCGCCCGCTTTTTCGGAGTATTCCTCCAGCACCGCGCGGTCGGTCAGGCCGTAGGCGTAGTGGTCGTCGTAGACGCAGAGCACCGTGTTCTCCAGCAGCCCGTCCTCCTCCAGCCGACCGAGCAGCGCCGCGAACATATCGTCGGTCAGGCGCGCCTTGGCGAACAGGCCGTTTATTTCGTAGGGACGGCTGTCGTCCCGGTATTCCGGGTGCTGCTCGAGCGCGTAGGTGGTCAGCGCGTCGATCTCGTCGTAGCCGAGGTGGCCGCTGTATGTGATGAGCAAGCTCAAAAACGGCTGCTCATTGACCATGCGCTCGTACAGCTCGTCGCAGTCCACGAGAAATTCGTCCACGCTCGCCTCGAGGTCGCTCTCCGCGAAATCGAGCGCGGAATGGTACTGCGCGTAGCCGAACGCCTGGTGCATCGCGCCGCGGTTGTAGAACTTGGCCTCGCTCTTGTGGAACGAGCCGGTGGCGTAGCCCGCGTCCGCGAACAGACTGCCCATCGCCTCCGGGAACGCGCTGCGGCTGAGCGAATAGGCGACGTTGCCGTTGGCATAGGGATAAACGCCGGTCTGCGCGGCAAACTCGGTGTTGAAGGTGTAGCCGTTGGAATACTGCGGGGTGTAGAATTCGGAGAAATTGATGCCCTCGCGCTGCAGGCGCGCGAGCGTGGGCGTGTTCTCCTCGGTCAGCACAAAGTCGTCAATGCTCTCGAGCTGCACCAGGATCAGGTTTTTGCCCGCGAGCAGGCCGGTCATCCCGTTGGCCTGATGCGCGGGCTGCTCGTCGAAATACGCGTCGACCGCCGCAGCTGTCTGTGCGGCGTCCCCGTCCGGCGCGACCGACAGCCACGCGTCGCGCAGCACGAACTGGTACGGCCCGGTCAGCGCGAGGTCGTAGGCCGAGGAGGAGAAGCGCTCGTATTCGTAGCCGCTCGACTCCCACGAGTCCCAGTCCAGCGTTTCGGGTACGGGCGCATACAGGCGGGGCGCGATCAGCTGGGTCAGCACGAAAAACAGACCGAGCGCCGGGCACACGCGGCGGCGCGCCGCCCGCGCGGGGAGCGCCCAAACGCCCAGCGCGCCCCAGAGCGCGAGCAGCACCACCACCAGCGCAAAGCGCGCGTCCATGATCTGCCGCGCATAGCCGGCGAAATCCAGCCCCTCGCCCGCAAATAGAAAGTCGGACAGGAACAGAAAACGCCCGAATATGCGCCAGACGCCGTACTGCACCACCGCATAGACCGCCCACAGGGCGTACAGCACGCCGTACAGCGCGCGCCCCCAGCGGCGCGGCGGCAGCAGGCAAAGCGCAGTGAACAGCGCCCCAAAGCCCAGCGAAAACAGGCTGGGCGCCGCGGCGTACAGCGGGTAGTACGCGCCGCTGTCCGTGGCGATGCGCAGCGTCAGGCCGAGCAGCCAGAACGGCAGCACGGCCAGCAGCGCGCGGCCGGCCTGCCGGCATCGGTTTCGGTTGTCCAAGGCTGCGCCCTCCCTTCCTGCGGTTTACCTGTTTTTGACGCGCCGTTTACCTGCGAAAAGCGGCAAAGCGCGCCGTCTGAAAGACAGTATACGGCGGTTTGCGGCAAAATGCAACAAAAATCCGCACCGCCGCGGCATTTTGCGGCGCGGGGGCGCGGGGGACGGCTTTACGCGGTATTTACATTTCCGGTCTTGACTGCGTCCGGCTTTGCCGCCATAATGAAAGCAGGTTACCATACGGCCGCTGTGCCAATACGAAAGGAGAACCGTGACCCATGAATATTGATCTGACTGAGCTCCGCGCGAAAAAGGGCTTTATCTGCGATATGGACGGTGTGATCTATCACGGCAACCGTCTGCTGGAGGGCGTGCCGGAATTTGTCGACTGGCTCCAGAGAGAGAAAAAGAGCTTCCTGTTCCTGACCAACTCGTCCGAGCGCTCGCCGCTCGAGCTGCAGCAGAAGCTGGCCCGCATGGGCCTTGAGATCGGCGAGGAGCATTTCTATACCTCCGCGCTGGCGACTGCGAAATTCGTCGCCAGCCAGAAGCCCGGCGCCTCCGCCTATGTGATCGGCGCGCCCGGCCTGGTCGGCGCGCTGTATGACGCGGGCATCGTGATGAACGATGTGGACCCGGATTACGTCATCGCGGGCGAGACCAACACCTACAACTATCAGACCATCCTCAAGGCGGTCGAGCTGGTGAACAAGGGCGCGCGCCTGATCGCGACCAACTCCGACCTGAACGGCCCCTCCGAGCAGGGCATCATCCCGGCCTGCCGCGCGCTGGTCGCGCCGATCGAGCTGGCGACCGGCAAGCAGGCGTATTATGTCGGCAAGCCCAACCCGCTGATGATGCGCACCGGCCTGCGCCTGCTGGGCGTGCATTCGCACGAGGCGGTCATGGTCGGCGACCGCATGGACACCGACATCGTCGCGGGCATCGAGACCGGTCTGGACACCGTGCTCGTGCTGTCCGGCTGCACGACCACCGCGGAGGTGGAGAACTACGCCTACCGGCCGCATTATATCCTGAACGGCGTGGGGGATATCCCGCC
>CALWJG010000200.1 GCA_944380945.1 uncultured Agathobaculum sp.
ACCCTGCTGCCGCTGGCGTTCGTGTTCGCGGTGCTGCTCTATGCGGATCTGGTCGTGGAAAAGGAAAAGATCGAGCAAAAGCCGTCCGGGCATTGAACTGAACTGGATAAAAAACGGTATCCGCTGCCGTTCTGGTGTCGGATACCGTTTTTTGCGGCAAAGTTTCAACAATATTTGCACAAAACCCCACCGCCAGCCTGTGGCAGTGGGGTTTTTGATGTGGCAGCGCGCTGTCAGAACAGCGCCAGCACCTTGGCGATCTCGCCGCGGGTGATGTTGCCGAGCGGGCGGAGCGTGCCGTCCGTGTAGCCGCCGATGACGCCGGCCGAAACGCACACGCGCACCTGATCGACAGCCCACGAGGGGATGGAGGCCGCATCGCGGTAATCCAGCTGCGCCGCCGCGTAGCCGCGCGGCAGGCAGCGCCCGATGACAGTCATCACCTCGGCGCGGGTCATCTCGGCATTCGGATTGAAGTACAGCTTGCCGCCGCTGGACGAGCCCTGCATGATGCCCGCCGCGGAGACCGCGCGCACCGCGCCGCGCGCCCAGGAGGCGATGCTGCCGTCGTCCGCAAACGACGTGGCGCCGGTGCCCGCAGTGTCCAGCCCGAGCAGGCGGGCGATGGTCGTCGCGAACTCCTGACGGGTCAGGTTGCGGTTCGGGTTAAAGTAGGTCTTGCCGTCTGTGCCGGCCGCGCCCTGCATCACGCCGCGGGCGTACAGTTGGCTCGCGTAGCCGCCGGACCAGTGGTTTGCTGTGTCCGCGAACGCGCTTTCCGCGTTGCCGGCGGTCACCGTAGCGCAGACGCGCGTGCGGTTGCCCGCGTCGTCCGATACGTCAACGGTGACCGTGTGCGTGCCGGCTGCCAGCGCGCCGGTGGAGACGGTCAGATTCTGGCCGCTCATGCTAACAGCGCCCGAGACCGCCTTGCCGTCCACCTTGACCGCAATATTCGCGGCGCGCGCCGGGTATTCGCCGCCCTCCATAGTGGCGGTGCCGGTGATCGAGGCGGAAGCGCCGGCGGAGACTGTCAGCGACGTGCTGTTCAGGCGCACTGCGGGCGCGTCCGTGTTGGTCACTGCGTGGTCGGCAGAGACCACGATCTGATCGAGGTACAGCGCAGAGGTCGTCTCGCCGCTGCCGCTGCGGTCAAACCGCAGGCCGGTCAGCGCGGCGGCCCCCTCCGGGATGGCGGCGGTCAGCTGCTTCCAGCTGGCCGTCGTGGCGGCGGACAGGGGAGCAGTCAGCTCATTGCCCTCAGCGTCCGCAAAGACCGCGGTCAGCGTGCCCTGCGCGCCCGTGCCGCGCGCCCACAGGGTCAGGTAGCGCATGGCGGAAACATCCGTGCGCGGCAGGGAGATCGTGCCCGTGAGCAGCGTCGTGCCGTTATAGGCCGCCTGCAGCGAGCCCGCGCCGCGCGCGACCTCTGTGTAATCGGTCACGCGGGAGAGCGTCATACCCGCCGTGGCGGTGCAGCCATCCGTGCCGGACTCAAAATCCGCTGCGGTCTCGGCCTCCTGCGGGTCGCCCATGCCGACGCTGACGGAGACCGATTTGCTGGCGCCGCCGTACGAGCAGGTCAGCGTGCCGTTCGCCATCTTTTCGCCCGCGGTGAATACGCCGTTTGCGTCCACAGTGCCGACACCGCCGGACACCGACCAAGTGAATTGGTTGTCTGCGGAGGCCATTTTCTGGCCGAGGTGATAGGCGATGCCGTCAACATCGATCTGCTCGCCCGGCTTGAGCGAGATCGAGCGGAGATCCTTGCCGCCGCTCTGCAGGACGATGGACTGGATGTCGCCCGTGATGCACACATCCATCGAGCCGCTGACCGCGCCGTTCGAGCCGGTGATGGTGGCCGTGCCGGTGGCGTTGCCCGCGGTGAAGGTCTGCCCGTCCACCGTGCCGAGGCCGTTTGACACGGTATAGGTCAGGTCAGCGGGCGCTACGGCCGGGCCGTAGGACGCATCCGCGCCCTTGACCGAGAACCAGGTCGACGCGCCGGGCATGACATACCGGTAGCTCGGCGTGAGCACCGCGTGGGCGGTCACGCCGTCCGCGGGTACGTTGTTGATGAAGAAAATATAGTTGGCGCATGCGCGCTGGGACCCGTCCGACGGGCTGGAGATCAGCGCAGCGGTCTCCTCGCCGGGCTTGCGCAGCGCCATGGCGGACGAGCCGCCGCCGTCGAGACAGATGGCCCGCACGCAGCCGAGTTCGAGCAGCTCCTGGCCGAGCCCGGCCGCGGTCAGGCCCGCGCTGGCGGACTGATTGCCGTCGATCTCGTAGAGCACGACCGTGCCGTCCGACTTGACGCCGATCGCGCTGCGCGCGCGGGCGGACGAGCCGCCGTCAATGCCCGCGGTGGTGACCTCGCTGTTGTCGATCAGCAGCTTACCGCCGACCGCATAGTCCACCTCGGCCCAGTTTTTATCGTTCGCGCCGATCCATAGCGAGACCTCCTCGCCGACCGGAAAATCCACCCACGAGGGGACGCTCGCGCCGTCCGACTTGGTCAGGATCATCTGGTTGTCCGCAATGGTCAGCGGGCTGCTGCCCGTGCCCTTGTCGACGACCCGGAGCCGCAGCGTCTGGTTGACCTGCACCGGGCTGTCGTCCAGCCGCTCGAGTACGATGTAGCTGCCGTTGGCCGAGAAGTGCGTCGAGTCGTCATAGTTGCGGTCGAGCAGGTAAGCGCCCGCGGTGGTGCGCGTCTTGTTGAAGTAGGAGACGTTCACCGTGCCGGACGCGCCGGAGACCGTCATGTTCATAGTCGGGCGGCCCATGACGGCCGTGCCGTCCGCCTTGAAGCCGACCGCGTACTGCCATGCGTCGGACGAGATCAGCTCGCCCTCATCGATGACCAGACCGATCGGGATGCCGCTCGACATGACGAAAAAGTCCGCGTTCGTGCCGCCGATGACCTTTTTGCCCTGGCTTTCCAGATAATTTACAGCGTTGGTAATGGTCGCGCTGCTGCCGTAGAGCTGTTCGCCGGCATAGACCATGATGGGCGTTACGCCGGTGTTCGGCTGATAGGTCAGGATGTTGGCGCGCTGGTTGCCCGCGCTGTTGCGCCCCTCCATGCGGGTGTAGGAGATCCCTTCGCCCACGTCATAAGAGTAGCGGAAGCCGTTGCTGAACGCTGCGCCGGCGGCAGCGGTCATCAGCTGCGCGGCGGCGAGCGCGGCCGCCAGCAGGCGGCCGGTGGTCTTTGCGATGTGTTTCATGTTCCTCCTCGTTTCTTGCGTGCGGTGGAAGGCAGCTGCTGCGCTGTGCCCCTGTGCCGCACTCGGCACCTGTCCTGCAGGCCTTTGTCCCGCCCGCAGGGCCAATT
>CALWJG010000201.1 GCA_944380945.1 uncultured Agathobaculum sp.
CGTCTTAGCCTTGCGCCGCCGCGCAGATTGGATTATAATGATACAGAAACGAGGTGAATGCCATGCGGCCGATCGAGGACGCAGTGCGTGCGGTCTTTGCCGACCGCGATATCCTGCCTGACGACGTGCCCCATCTGGACCTGTACATGGACCAGATCCTGTCGCTGTTCGAGCAGTGTCTGGGCGGCAGCAAGCGCGACCCGTCCGATAAGCTGCTGACCAAGACCATGGTCAACAACTATGTCAAAGAGGGGCTGGTCACCCCGGTGCGCGGCAAAAAATACACGCGCCAGCAGATCATGCAGCTGCTCTGCGTCTACCATCTCAAGCAGACGCTGCGCCTCGGCGACGTCAAGGCGCTGACCGGACGGGACGACGTGGATTTTGAAGCCTGCTATACCCGCCTGCTGGCGGACAAGGAGCGGATGCGCGCGGTCATCCCGCCGCTGCTGCGCGAGCAGCTGCCCGCGGATGCAGACGACCCCAACGAGCGCCTCGCGCTTTGCCTTGCGCTGGGCGAAGTCGCATGCTATATGCGCCGGCTGTGCGAAAGCCTGATCGACGCGATCCCGGAACAGAGTGGAGGAAAATAAACCATGTCCATTGAAAAAGCAAAGCAGTACCTGAAGCAGTTTGACGCGGACAGCCGCGTGCTGGAATTTGACGTATCGTCCGCGACCGTCGAGCTGGCGGCCGAGGCGGTGGGCTGCGAGCCCGCCCGCATCGCCAAAACGCTGTCCTTCCGCACGAACGACGGCGTGATCCTGATCGTCGCCGCGGGCGACGCCAAGGTGGACAACCCCAAGTACAAGGCGCGCTTCGGCTGCAAGGCCAAAATGCTGGCCTTTGAGGAGGTCGAGCCCGAGATCGGCCACGCGGTCGGCGGGGTGTGCCCGTTCGGCGTGAACGACGGCGTGACCGTGTATCTGGACGAATCCCTGCACCGGTTTGAGACCGTGTTCCCGGCCTGCGGCTCGTCCAACTCGGCCATCGAGCTGACCATCCCCGAGCTGGAGAAATTCTCCGGCTATAAGGCGTGGGTGGACGTGTGCAAGGGCTGGCGGGAGTGAAGCTCGCGCTGGCGCAGTTCGGCGCAGGGGCGGACAAGGCGGAAAACCTCGCTGCCATCGCCGGCTTTGCGCGGCAGGCTGCCGCGGCCGGCGCCGCCATGCTCTTTCTGCCCGAATACAGCATGTTCTACGCCCGCCGGAACCGGCCGGCGCGCAACCCGCAGGCCGCCGAGCCGCTGGACGGCCCGTTCGTGACCGCGCTGGGCGAACTGGCGCGGCAACACGGCCTGTGGATCGCCGCGGGCCTGTACGAGCAGACGGACGGGCTGCCCTACAACACCGCCGTCATTCTGGACGGCGGCGGCGCGCTGCGCGGCTTTCACCGCAAGCAAAAGCTGTACGACGCCTTCGGCAGCCGCGAATCGGACGAATGCCGGGCGGGCGGCGCGCCGTTCTCCCCCATCGCGACGCCCGCCGGACGGCTGGGCGTCATCACCTGCTATGAGCTGCGCTTTCCCGCGCTGGCCGCGGCGCAGCGGGACGCGGGCGCGGACATCCTGTACGTCCCCGCGGGCTGGGTGCAGGGCGAAAACAAGCTGCTGCACTGGCGCACGCTGCTGTGCGCCCGCGCGATCGAGAACCGCATGACCGTGCTCGGCGTGGACCAGTACGCACCGGGCTGCTTTGTCGGCCACAGCGCCGCCTTTGCGCCGGACGGCACGGTGCGCGGCGCGCTCGATGAGGGCTGCGGGCTCATCACCATCACGATTTGAAAGAGGATACCGCTATGCAATTCGATCCCACCCTGTATGTCATCACGGACAGCACCTACCACACGGACGAGACCCTGCTGCGCGCGGTCGACGAGGCCTGCGCCGGCGGCGCGTCGCTCATCCAGCTGCGCGAAAAGGACACGGGCGGCCGCGCCTATCTGGCGCTGGCCCAGCGCGTCAAGGCGGTCACGGACAAATACAACGTGCCGCTCATCATCGACGACCGCGTGGACGTCGCGCTCGCGTGCGATGCCGCGGGCGTGCACGTCGGCGCGAGCGACCTGCCGGTCGCGGTGTGCCGCCGGCTGCTCGGGCCGGACAAGATCGTCGGCGCGACGGCCAAGTCGGTCGAGGCCGCCAAGGCCGCCTATGCGGACGGCGCGGACTACCTCGGCACGGGCGCGATCTTCCCGACCACGACCCATGTCACCACCAAGCTGACGCCGGTCTCCACGCTGGACGAGATCTGCCGCGCAGTGCCCATCCCGGTCGTCGCCATCGGCGGCCTGAATGCGGATAATATGGACGTGCTGGCGCACAGCCCGATCGCGGGCGTGGCCATCGTCTCGGCGGTGATGAAGGCGGACGACCCGCGCGCCGCCGCCGCACACATCCGGGAAAAGGTGCTCGCCATGCGGAAATGAGCCCGCCCGGAACACTGCAAACGAAAAGGCTTCGGAGCCCTGCTCCGAAGCCTTTTGTGTTATCCGGTTTTCAGTTCGTCGCCTTCAGCGGATAATCATAGATCTCATGCCCGCTTTCAAGCGGCGCACCGTCCACAGTGAGGATCACGCTGTCCACCCCGCGCGCCTGCACGAAGGTGTTGACCAGCGAATAGATCAGATTGCTCTCGCCCGTCGTGCCCGAAGAGCGCACCGCATTGCCGTACACCGCGTTCATATCCAGCATGAGCACGCCGTCCTCGATGGACGAGGACTGTACCTCCACGCCCGCAGGCAGCGAGCCCGCGCTGATCAGCGCATCGACCAGCGCCTGATCCGAGTCGTCCTCCACATTGGCGCCCACCGGGGTGAGCGTTTCGCCCTGCTCATCCGGCACATACACCACGGTCGCGTCGCCGTCGGTGGGATTGGCCTCCTCGGGCTGCACGTCGGGCTTCTCCTCGTCGTCCGGCTCCTCCGGCTCCGGCTGCTGCACCTCCGGCTTGTCCGCCGGTTCGGTCACGGCTGGCTGCTGCGGCTCGTCCGCATCCTTGCCGGACACATAACCGTAAATACAGGCCGCCGCGATCACGGCAATGACCGCAATGATCGCAATGATGACCCCTGTGCGTTTTTTCATAGCAAACGCCTCCTATCCTGTCCCTGATTGTTTTTTGATCTGTACCGATATTATAGCATATCCGGCGGCAGGGATACAAGCGTTGTTGCCATCTTGACACCGAACAGCAAAGCGGAGCAGGCATGCAGCCCGCTCCGCCCTGCTTGTCGAAGAAAAAGTATTCGCGCCGCAGGCGCGCATTCAAACAGAAAGCAGCGGTGAAACCGCTGCTTTCATAAAATCCGGGGACATGCGCCTCGGATTTTATACAA
>CALWJG010000202.1 GCA_944380945.1 uncultured Agathobaculum sp.
GTCGTGCTGTATCTCGTCGTCCTGCGGCGACGGTGTGTAGCTGTTATTGAAGTCGTCCATGCTGTTGACCTCCCTATCGATTTTGTGCCTTTATCTTATCGCCCGATTGTGGTGGTTTGTTGAAAACAATATGAATATTTTTTGAACGCAGCCGGACAAACCTCCATGTTTGTCCCGTCTGCCGCGCTGCGGGCAGGCAAAAGAAAACGGCCGCACCGCGGCCGTTTCCTCTGTTCCTTCTATTCCGGCCGGCAGGGCGTCATTCCTGCGGCTTGTTCGCCAGCTGCGGCGGGGCGAGCGGCAGGGTGAAGGAAAACTCGGTCACGCCGCTGTCCGAGCGGACGGAGATCTCGCCGCCGTGCAGGTTGATGATGTTCTTGACGATATACAGCCCCAGCCCAGCGCCCGTCTTATCCATCGAGCGCGAGCGGTCGGCCTTGTAAAAGCGGTCGAACACATGCGGCAGATCCTCGGCCGAGATGCCCGTGCCGGTGTTGCTGATCGAAAATTCACAGAACTGCCCTGCCGGACGGGCGCACAGGCGCAGGCTGCCACCCTGATCGATGAATTTGACCGCATTGTCCACCAGATTGTAGACCGCGCGGTACAGGTGGTCGCGATCGCCCATGACCATGATGCGGTCCTCGAGCGCGCAGCTGACGTCCAGCTGCTTTTTCTCGATCTTCTGCTCAAACGAGACCAGGATCTGCGCGGTCATCTCGGAAAAATCGAGCGGCGCGGGATTGAGCAGCAGCTCGCCCGACTGGATCTTGGCCGCGTCCAGCATGCGGTTTACCATGCGGGACAGGCGGCGGCTCTCCTCGGCGATGATGTGCAGGTACTTGTCCCGCTGATCCTCGGGGATGGTGCCGTCGATCATGCCGTCGACAAATCCGCCGATCGTGGTCATCGGGGTCTTGAACTCGTGGCTGACGTTGGAGATAAAGCCGCGCGTCAGCTCCTCGAGCTGGTCGAGGTCGCGGGCCATATTGTTGAACGACACCGCCAGCTCGTCGATCTCATAGCAGCGGTTGTCCTCGGGCACGCGCACCTCAAAGTTGCCGGCCGCAAACTCCTTGGCCGCCGCGGCGATGGTCTTGAGCGGGCGCGTGATGTGCTGGGACAGGATGAACGAGATGATCAGCGCCACGATCAGCGTGACCGCCAGAATAAGCACCAGCGTCTGGATCGAGTGGCGCACCACGCCCGAGGCGGCGGCGTCCTGCGTGTACACGAACACCATGGCGGACAGCGCGCCCGTCTCGTCGTCGGTCACGCCCGTGCCCACGGTATAGCTCGAATTGTCGCCCAGCACGCCCAGCTTGCCCATGCGGGCGTAGCCGCCGGTCTCGCGCACCTGCTGCACGATCTCCTCCGGCATCGGGTAGCTGCCGTCGGTCACGGCGAGCGCGGTGCCGTCCGTGGCGGCGATCATCTGGATCACGCCGTTTTCATCGGTCACGCAGACCGTGATCGCGTCCTCCTTGGCCACGCGGCCGATCGAGAGCATGTAGATGTCGCGGATGATGTCCGAATCCGTGCCCTGCATCAGCTTGGTCTGCTCGGCAAGGCTCTGCACGGTCGTGCGCAGTTCAGCCTGCTTGGTGGCGAGCGCGTAATGGCTCATCTGGTAATAGAACACGCCGCCCGCCGCCGCAAACGCGAGCACGATCAGGATCACATGCATCAGGAAGTTCTTGGTGAAAAAGCTGCGTCTGCTCATGGCTCACTCCTTGGTTTCGAACTTGTAGCCCACGCCCCACACGGTCTTGAGCTCCCATTTGTCCGACACGCCCTCGAGCTTTTCGCGCAGGCGCTTGACGTGTACGTCCACCGTGCGGGTGTCGCCGAAGTAATCAAAGCCCCACACGTCGTCCAGCAGCTGCGCGCGGGTGAACACGCGGTTGGGGCTGGAGGCCAGATAGTACAGCAGCTCGATCTCCTTGGGCGGCGCGTCCACGCGCTTGCCCCTGATGACCAGATCGTACGCCTGCTTGTCGATGACCAAATTGTCGAAAAACAGCTTCTCGGGCGCTTCGTCCGGCGCCATGCGGCGGAACACCGCGCGCACGCGCGCGATGACCTCGGGCATTTCCAGGGGCTTGACGATGTAATCATCCGCGCCCATTTCCAGACCGGAGACGCGGTCGGCGGTCTCTCCCTTGGCGGTCAGCATGATGATGGGCACGTCGCTCTCCGCGCGGATCTCCTTGCAGACCGCCCAGCCATCCATGACCGGCATCATCACGTCCAGCAGGATCATATCCGGCTTTTCGCTCTTCCACTGCTTGATGCCCTCGACGCCGTTCTCGGCCTCGATCACCGCGTAGCCCTCGCGCTCCAGATACAGGCGCAGCAGCTCGCGGATGTTGGCTTCGTCCTCTACGATCAATATTTTCTTGGGCATAGTTATCCCCCTGCTTTCCCATAGTCTGCTTCCATTATACATTGGTTTGGCCGAAAAAGCATTAACAAACTGTAAAAGGCTGCAAACGCCCCGCTTTGCCGGATTGCGCGCCCCCGCCGGTCATGCTATACTGGCTGTATGCAAGCAACCGTCCGAAGGAGGCGTTTTTCATGTCCCAACCCATCCCCATGCACATCATCGCGCGCATCCGCACCGATTTCCCGACCAAATTCGGCATCCCGCGCCAGAGCGGACTGGCCGACGCGCCCGCGCGCATCATATTCGAGCCGGAATACCGCAACGCGGACGCGCTGCGCGGCATCGAGGGCTACACCCACCTGTGGCTGCTGTGGCACTTCTCTGAGGCGGAGCGCGACGGCTGGTCGCCCACCGTGCGGCCGCCCAAGCTGGGCGGCAACCAGCGCATGGGGGTGTTCGCCACGCGCTCGCCCTTCCGGCCGAACGCGATCGGGCTGTCCTCCGTGCGGCTCGAGCGGGTCGAGCTGCACACGCCCGAGGGGCCGGTGCTGCAGGTGCGCGGCGCAGACCTGATGGACGGCACGCCCATTCTGGACATCAAGCCCTACCTGCCCTATACCGACGCACACCCGGACGCCGCCGGCGGCTTTGCCGCGCAGGCGCTGCAGCAGACCGTGGCCGTCGACTGCCCGCCCACACTGCTCGCCCGCCTGCCCGCGGACCGGCGGCTGGCGCTGCTCGACGTGCTCGCACAGGACCCGCGGCCAGGCTATCAGCACGAGCCGGGGCGGGTCTACGGCTTCCCCTTCGCCGGGTTTGAGGTGCGGTTCACCGTGGAGGACGGCCGGCTGACGGTGGTCAGCATAGAGCCGGTTTGAATGGGTGTACCTGCGGGGGCAGGGTTCCCACTTCCCAAGTGGGGAACAGGCCGCTGCGCGCGGCGGGCG
>CALWJG010000203.1 GCA_944380945.1 uncultured Agathobaculum sp.
CGGGGCGCGGCCTGCGCGGCCGCACTGCGCACAAGAGGGGAGACACCTGCGGTTTCTCCCCTCTTGCGAATCACCCCATTTCCCTTTAGGACGCGCTTCGCGCGTAAAAACAGGGTTCCGACAAATGGCTGCCACCCGGCCGCTGTTGCAGCATGGAGGGGAATGGGTGCCACCCCGTAGGGGCGCGCAATGCGCGCCCGTCCCGCCCGCTTCGCTCTGACTGGCGGGAGGGACGCTGCCACCCCGGAGGGGTGGGTGCTGTTGAACCGCGCGTGCGCGATACCGACTAACGCCGTCTGCACTACCCATCCTGCCTCCCCTTCAAGGGGAGGTGGCAGCGCCGTCAGGCGCTGACGGAGAGGTCCTTATAAAGGGGGACAGCAACCCTTTGGGCTGCACCCGTAGGGGCGCGCAGTGCGCGCCCATCCTGCCCGCTTCGCGCTGACCGCTGGGAGCGGGCGCAGCAAAAAACCACTCCCTTTCTGGAAAGGAGGACAACCCATGTTTATCGATATTGCAAAGATCAAGATCGTCTCCGGCAAGGGCGGGGACGGCAAGGTCGGCTTCCACCGCGAGAAGTATATCGCCTCCGGCGGGCCGGACGGCGGCGACGGCGGCCGCGGCGGCTCGGTCATCTTCAAGGTGGATGACAACCTGTCCACGCTGATGGACTTCCGCTACAAGAAAAAATACGTCGCCGCGGCGGGCGAAAACGGCGGCAGCAAGCGCTGCAAGGGCAAGGACGGCGCGGACCTCGTCATCCGCGTGCCGCGCGGCACGATCATCCGCGACCAGAAGACCGGTCAGGTCATCAAGGACCTGTCGGACGACGAGCCTTTCGTCGCGGCCAAGGGCGGCAACGGCGGCTGGGGCAACGTGCATTTCGCCACCCCGACCCGTCAGGCGCCGCGCTTTGCCAAGCCCGGCCAGCCGGGCGTCGAGCGCGACATCGTCCTCGAGCTCAAGCTGCTCGCGGATGTGGGCTTGGTCGGCTTCCCCAACGTCGGCAAGTCGACGCTGCTGTCCATGGTGTCGGCGGCGCGGCCCAAGATCGCAAACTACCACTTCACCACCCTGATCCCCAATCTGGGCGTCGTTTCGGTGGGTGAGGAGCAGTCGTTCGTCATGGCGGACATCCCGGGCATCATCGAGGGCGCGAGCGAGGGCGCGGGCCTGGGCCACGACTTCCTGCGCCACATCGACCGCTGCCGCCTGCTGCTGCATCTGGTGGATGCGGCGGGCAGCGAGGGGCGCGACCCGGTGGACGACATCGAGAAGATCAACGCCGAGCTGGCGGGATACAGCGAATTCCTCGCCGCGCGGCCGCAGATCATCGTCGCGAACAAGACCGACCTGCTGGGCGGCGACCGCGAACCGGTCGAGCGGCTGCGCCGGTATGCAGAGGAGCACGGCTTCCTGTTCGCCGAGCTGTCGGCTGCAACCAATCAGGGCGTGCGCGAGCTGATGCGCATGACGTGGAACGAGCTGCAGGAGCTGCCGCCTGTGTTCACCTATGAGCCGGAGTTCGTCGAGACGGCCGAGGACACCGCGGGCGAGCGCGACTGGACGGTCGAAAAGGTCGAGGATTACTACGTTGTCTCGGGCGCCTGGGTGGACAAGATCATGGGCTCGGTCAATGTGGATGACTACGAGTCCCGCCAGTATATGGACCGCATGCTTAAAAGCGCGGGTGTATACGATAAGCTCGAGGAAATGGGCGTGCAGGAGGGCGATTTTGTCGTCATCGGCGACCTGGAATTTGAATACGTTTACTGACCCGCGGAAGGCCCGCGCGCTGCTTGGAGCGGCGCGCGGGCCTTTGCTGTCGGGGTGCGTTGCGCAGTGTGAAACATGTCGGTTTTTCCGCGTGAAAATTTTGTCAATTTGTGCGGTTTCCTCAATTTATCTCTTTACAAGGCGCGTGTTTTCCTGTATTCTGATAATAGGAATGTGCCGGCGCCCGGCTGCGGCGCGGCATGACGGAAGACCACTCACAACATACTGCTGTACAAGGGGGATATTTGTATTATGAGAGGCGTAGAGACCCGCATTCAGGAGATCCGCCGCAAAATTTTCCGCGAAGTGGCCCGTATGGCGTACCATACCGAATGGCCGACCGACCGCCGCATCGAGGCGCTGCCGTATGAGATCATCCCGGGCGAGGTCGGCAACTACCGCAACGACATCTTCCTCGAGCGCGCCATCGTCGGCGAGCGCCTGCGTCTGGCGATGGGCCTGCCCAGCCGCAGCGCGGCCGAGCACTCGCCCGTGTCGGACAACATCGAGGCCGCGACCCGCGAGGAGACCTACTATACGCCGCCGCTGATCAATATCATCAAGTTCGCCTGCAACGGCTGCAACGAGAACCGCGTGCTGGTGACCGAGGGCTGTCAGGGCTGTCTGGCGCACCCCTGCGTCGAGGTGTGCCCCAAGGGCGCGGTCACGCTCGACCGCACCAACGGCCGTTCGGTCATCGATCAGGACAAGTGCATCAAGTGCGGCCGCTGTGTGGACGTATGCTCCTACCACGCGATCATCAAGCAGGAGCGCCCGTGCGCCGCAGCCTGCGGCATGGACGCCATCCATACGGATGCGAACGGCAAGGCGGAGATCGACTATGACAAGTGCGTCTCCTGCGGCCAGTGTCTGGTCAACTGCCCGTTCGGCGCGATCGCGGACAAGTCCCAGATCTTCCAGGTGATCCGCGCCATTCAGGCGGGCGAGCGCGTTTACGCGGCCGTCGCGCCGGCGTTCGTCGGCCAGTTCGGCCCCAAGGTCACGCCGGGCAAGCTGCGCGCAGCGATGAAGCAGCTCGGCTTTGCGGACGTATTCGAGGTCGCCGTCGGCGCGGACCTGTGCGCCGCGCAGGAGGCGGAGGACTTCATCAAGGAAGTGCCGGAGAAGCTGCCCTTCATGGGCACCTCGTGCTGCCCGGCGTGGTCGGTGATGGCCAAAAAGCTGTTCCCGGAATACGCCGAGTGCATCTCCATGGCGCTCACCCCCATGACGCTGACCGCGCGCCTGATCAAGCACCATCAGGGCGACGCCAAGGTCGCGTTCATCGGCCCGTGCGCGGCGAAAAAGCTCGAGGCGATGCGCCGCACCGTGCGCAGCGAGGTCGACTATGTGCTGACGTTTGAGGAAATGGTCGGCATTTTCGACGCCCGCCACGTCGATCTGGAGAGCCTGCCCGAGGACCCCAACGGCGTCAACGACGCTTCGGCCGACGGCCGCAACTTCGCGGTTTCGGGCGGCGTTGCGCAGGCGGTCGTCAACGTCATCAAGGAGAAGTATCCGGACCGCGAGGTCAAGGTCAC
>CALWJG010000204.1 GCA_944380945.1 uncultured Agathobaculum sp.
GCGCGAGAAGGTGAATTGGGCCGAAGGGCCAAGAGAAGCTGGCCTGGGCCACGACCTCGGCGCGCCATCCTTGTGTAATCGCCCTGTCGGGCGAACGCGCAAGCGCGAGATCCTTCGTCGCTGCGCTCCTCAGGATGACAATTATTTTGTCATCCTGAGCGGAGGGCGCAGCCCGCAGCGAAGAATCCCGCGCTTGCGCGTGACCACCGACGCCATCTGCACCACCCATCCTGCCTCCCCTTCGAGGGGAGGTGGATCGCCGCGTCAGCGGCGAGACGGAGAGGTTCTTGCAAGGGCTTGCATTATGAGCGGGGAGACGCCTTCGTAGGGCGCGAGAAGGTGAATTGGGCCGAAGGGCCAAGAGAAGCTGGCCTGGGCCACGACCTCGGCGCGCCGTTTCTTCAGGTTCCGCGACCTCGGCGCGCCGTTCTGTCAGGCTGGCTGTCCGCCCCTTGGCCTGCCCCCTCAGTCACGGCCTGCGGCCGTGCCAGCTCCCCTCAAAGGGGAGCCGGGTTGGCGGCTGCCCGTCCCCCGCTCCACGCAGGATGACAAACGAAAAGGGCGCGCAATGCGCGCCCCTGCGGGAACGAATGGGAGTGGGCCGCGCCGCGCAGGCGTCCCCCCTTCATTCCATCAGCCTCTGCGAAAGGCGGTACAGCTCGGCAGCAGCCACCGAGCCCGCGCCGTTGCCCAGCACCATGACCAGCATGGTCAGCCAGGCGCGGCCGCTGCCCCACACGCCGGCCATGCCGTAGTAAAACATATCCGCGATGCAGTGTTCGAACCCGGACAGGATGAACACGGTCACCGCGAGGAAAACCGCGCCATAGCGGCCGAGCGGGCTGTCAAAATGCTGAAAGCCGCTCACGCCCAGATACATCAGCACGCCGCAGAACGCCGCGAGGATGAACAGGCTGGGCAGCGTGTCGGCCAGCTTGGCAGCGCACAGCTCGTCCGCCCGCGAAACGAGCGCCGCCGCCGCGCGCGTCTGCCGCAGGGGCAGCGCCACGCACAGCGTGCCGAGGAAATTGCCCGCGAGCGTCAGCAGCAGGCGCAGGGCGTAGGGCGCGCGGTTCTGGCACAGCCAGCCCACCTTGCCCGTGAACAGCCACAGCCGCATGGAGACGACGAAAAACAGCCCGATGCTGAAAAAGCACGCGCCGAGCACGCGGTTTTCGAGCGACAGGAACACCGTGCCGCCCACGCCGATCAGCGCGCCCGCGAGCACGCCGGAGAGCAGCGTGCCGCACGCTGTTTTTGCCGTGACAGGTTGTTGCATAGCGAAAGCATCCTTTCCGCAGGGAGTTTTTTTCTCCCCCATTATAGCAAATGCGCGCGCAAAACACAATCTGCCCGCCCTTGACAGGCCCGCCCGATGTGGTATAGTGTATTACAGCCCGAACGGGCGCAAAGCGACAAAGGAGTGACCCGGTTTGCATAACGAACTGACCGAACAGGACCTCGCGATGATGCGCAGGGAGCTTGACCACCGCAAGCTCGAGCTGATGCCCGAGCTGATCGAGGAGGTCAAGCGCACGCGCGCCTTCGGCGACCTGAGCGAGAATTTTGAATACAAGGCCGCCAAGCAGGCGCAGAACCGCAACCGCAGCCGCATCCGCTACCTCGAGCGGATGATCAAGAACGCCCGCGTGATCGAGGACCGCTCCGCGGCGGACGAGGTCGGCCTGTTCGACCGGGTCGAGCTGCTTTTTGAGGACGACGGCGACACCGACACCATCCAGGTCGTCACCAGCGTGCGCTGCGACCCGCTGGAGGGCCGCATCAGCCGCGACGCGCCGCTCGGCCGCGCGGTGCTCGGCAAAAAGCAGGGCGACCGCGTGCAGGTGACCACCGAGGACGGCGGCAGCTACACGGTCGTCATCCGCTCGATCGAAAAGGGCGAGGACGACGGCACGGGAAACATCCTGTGAGGACCGCCGCCGCGGGCGGGAAAATGGACGCCCGCCGTCTCCCGGCGGCGCGGGATTTTTTATCCCCGCCCCCTTGCCAAACCGCCCGCAGTCGGGTATAATAAACTGCGCCTGTTTTCAGACAGACGCGATCTCCGGATATGGAGCTGACAGTTCGAGACCATCCTGTCATTAAACAAAACTAGGGACAACAACAATCAAAGACAGCAAAAACCATACCTGTTGCTTTGGTCCCCGGGTCTCTCTGCGCGTTTCGGCGCGCGGCCCGGGGGCTTTTCTGTTGATGGAGGTGAACGAAATGGAGAATGCAGCAAACATGAGCCGTGTGCAGAAAATGACCTTTTCCGCCATGGTGATGGCGATTTACATCGTCGTGCTCTACCTGACGCAGAGCTTTTCCTTCGGGGCGTATCAGATCCGCATCGCGACCGCCCTGTACGCGCTGGCCTATCTCTTTCCGTTCCTGGTTGTGCCGCTTGGTCTCGCAAATCTCCTGTCCAACATGCTGTTCGGCGGCTTCGGCATCGTCGATATGCTGGGCGGCTGCATCGTCGGCATGGTCACATGCGCGTGCATCGTCCTGATCCGCCGGCAGGGCTGGCGCCGCGCCTGGATCGCCGCGCCCATCCTGCTGGTGCCCGGCTTGGGGGTCGCGACCTATCTGTCCTATTTTCTGGCGATGCCCTACCCGCTGATGGCGCTCAACCTGTGCATCGGGCAGCTGCTGCCGTCCGTTGCGGGCGTGGCGCTGGTGGGCGCGCTCGCGCGCGCGGTGCGCCCGGCGGCGGCCGCGGGCCACGGGAAAACAGGCGCATGACCGTCTGCCGGAGGGCCCCGCGCCCTCCGGCAGCCATGTTCCATCAAACCATCTTGCAAAAGGAGCGAATGCTATGAGCGGACGCAACAAGGAAGAGCTGGCGGGCGTGTCGCTGCTGGGCAACCAGAAGGTGTCCTATCCGACCGACTACGCGCCCGAACTGCTCGAGACCTTCCCCAACAAGCACCCGGAAAACGATTATTTCGTCAAGTTCAACTGCCCGGAGTTCACCAGCCTGTGCCCGATGACCGGCCAGCCGGATTTCGCCACCATCTATATCTCCTATGTGCCCGGCGCGCGCATGGTGGAGAGCAAGTCGCTCAAGCTGTATCTGTTCAGCTTCCGCAACCACGGCGACTTCCATGAGGACTGCGTCAACATCATCATGAAGGACCTGATCCGCCTGATGGATCCCAAGTACATCGAGGTCTGGGGCAAGTTCACCCCGCGCGGCGGCATCTCGATCGACCCCTACTGCAATTACGGCAAAGCGGGGACAAAGTGGGAGCAGGTCGCGTTCGAGCGCCTGACCCACCACGACCTGTACCCGGAAAAAGTGGATAA
>CALWJG010000205.1 GCA_944380945.1 uncultured Agathobaculum sp.
ACCGCGCAGCCGAGCGTCCCCACGAGCACGGCCGCTGCGAGGATCAGCGCGACGCCGCGCTTTTTCACCCGCTTGTCAAAGATCCCCTCAAAACGGCGCATGAGCGTCTTTTTATCCCCTGTGAAGCATGACACCAGCGCGCGTTTTCTCGCCTGCGCCGCCGCCGAGCGGAGAATGGTCTCTCCGTAGGCGCGGCGCGCCTCTCCATCCATGCCGCGCACGACTGCGTCGTCGCATGCCAGCTCGATATCCTCCTGCGCAAAACGCGCCATCAGATACACCAGCGGGTTGAACCAGTGCACCGCCCTCGCCGCCGTGAGCAGCAGCTTGAGCCACAGGTCGCCGCGCTTCAAATGCGTCAGCTCGTGCCGGAAGACAAACATGGCCTCCTGCTCAGAGAGCGCTTCATCCGGCAGATAGAGCGCAGGCCGCAGGAACCCCGCCAGCATCGGGCAGTCCGCTGCGGGCGTGACAACCAGCGGGATGTCCCGCCGGATGCCAAGCGACTGCTTCTGGTCCTCGAACACGCGGCGCAGGGTGTCCCGCTCGGCAGCCTGGCCGGTCTCCCGCGCCAGGTAAACGAAACCGATGTAGCTATATGCCTGCCAGCCCAGGAAAGCCAATATCCCCGCTCCCCACAGGATGAACATCATTTTCGCAACCGGGAAATTCCAGCCGACAGGCACTTCATGCCACATCTCGTCCCCCCGGTACACCGAAACGCGCGGCGTTCGCGTTTCGTCCGCTGCCGCAGCCTGCGCCGTGGATTGCATCTCTTCCCGCGGCGACATATCCACTGTAACCGCCCGGATCGGCGTGACCTGCACCGGCGCATCCGGAAGCGTCAGCTGCACCGGGATCAGCAGCCGGATCGCGAGCAGCGCCCAAACAAAGCAGATGGCCCGCGCCGGATAGCGTTTTTTCATGACCCGCCGCAACAAGAACAGCACCAGCGCTGCCGCCGACACGGTCAGTCCAATCTGCACCACATTATTGATCAGTCCGCTCCAACTGACTGGGAACATATCCTACCCCTCCAATCCTACCGTCCTTGCGCGTCCAGAAAGGCGCGCAGGTCCTCGATGTCCTGTTCGGTGAGCGCGCCCGCGTCCGACAGGCTCGCCACCAGATTTTTCACCGACCCGCCGCACAGCCGCCGCACGAAGCTGGCGCTTTCGCGCTGCAGGTAGTCCTGCCGCGTGATCAGCGGCGTGTAGCAGTTCTGCCGCCCCTCCTTGCTGCACTGCAGAAAGCCCTTGTCGCACAGGCGGGACAGGAAGGTCAGCACGCTCGTGGCCTTCCACGCGTGGCTGACGCGCTGCTGCACCGCCGCGGCGGTCACCGGCGGCTCGAGCGCCCAGACCGCCTGCATGACCTCCAGCTCGGCGTCGGGCAGGCGTTTGATGTCCTTCATCGTTCTCCCTCCTTTTCTACAATAGTAAAACTTATCCTACCATTATTCTACATCAGTAGAAATACACTGTCAAGTCATACTTTGTTTACAGTTTGGTACATTGACAGCCCCCGGCTTTTGCGGTATGCTTACAGTACGATTGCTGCCGCCGCACGGCGGGGAAAGGAGGGCGTGACATGCGGAAATTCACCGCGCTCGGGTTTGCGGTCTGCGGGACGCTGCTGCTGATCCTGCTGTTTGCGGGCGGGCGCATGCTGTATATCAAGCTGTACAGCCAGTCGTTTGCGGACATCGCCGGCGAAGGCACGCCGTCCGTATTGCAGCTCACGGAAAACCAGACCGCGCTGCCCGCAGTCACCGACCCGCAGCAGATCGACGCGTTCACCGCGCTGCTCAGCGGATATACCTATAAACAATACCCGAAATTCTTCAGGCCGGGCGACGACCAGCTGACCGCCAGCCGGCTGACCGTCACCTTTGAAAACGGCAATTCGATCGGCGTGAGCGCGGACGGATATGTATTCGTCAACGGCAGGCTGCGCGACATCGAGGGCAGCCGCGGGCAGGAGTTTTACCATCTGCTGTATGTTCTGGTCTACCCCAATGCAGCGTGACCGCAAATAAAAAGGATAAAGGAGAAACCCATGAAACGAATCACATCACTCTGGCTGACGCTGCTGTTTGCGCTCGGCCTGCTGGGCGGCTGCGCGCAGGACGTCGGCGTCATCGGCGGCGCGGACGGGCCGACCGACATCATCGTATCCGAGGAGGGCGGCGAACAGGCCGCGCAGGGCGGCGAAGCCGTCTCGCCGGAGGACCTCGACCTCGGGCCGGCGGTCACCGGCATTGAGACCATCGCCGCGGACAGCGGCGCGGTCACCGAGGACGGCAGCTACAACACCCGCGACACGGTCGCGCTCTACCTGATGCGCTACGGCACCCTGCCGCAGAACTTCATCACCAAGTCCGAGGCGCAGGCCCTCGGCTGGGAGGGCGGCTCGCTCATGGACTACGCGCCCGGCAAGTCGATCGGCGGCGACCACTTCGGCAACTACGAGGGCGCGCTGCCCGAGGCGGACGGACGCAGCTACACCGAATGTGACATCGACACCGGCGGGGACAGCGGCCGCGGCGCAAAGCGGCTGGTCTTCTCCAACGATGGATTGATCTTCTACACAGACGACCACTACGAGACATTTACTTTGCTTTTGGGGGATGAGCAGGATGCGGGAGCTGCTGCTTGACGCAGAGACCCTGTACACACGCGCGCAGGTGCACGACGCCCTGACCCGCGTATTCGGTTTTCCGGCCGACTACGGCCGCAATCTGGATGCGCTTTACGATCTGCTGACCGCTTATCCGGCCGCGCGGCTGACGCTGCGCCACGCTGAGCAGCTGGTCACCCATCTGGGCAACTACGGCGAGCTGCTGCTGCGCGTGCTGGCGGACGCCGCGGCGGAAAACCCGTCGTTCGTGCTCCGCGCCGAATGACAGGGCATCCGCCGCACGCAAGCCGCTGTTTTTTCGGTTCGCGCGTCTGTAATGCGAAAAAAATTTTGCTGCGCAAAAAAGCCGCCCCATCGGGGCGGCTTTGAGACTGTCGAAAAACATGGTTTTTCGAACAGTCTCTCGATTGAAACTACAGTTTCAATCGAAGTTCCGATACAAAAGGGTGCGAAAAGCGCACCCTTTTGATCGGTTTGTATCACAAAATCGGGCAGAGCTCGATTTTGTGATGCCGCTCGCAGAGCGGCTATTCAATACGCGCCTGTGGCGCGAGGACTTTTTCGACAAGCTGAAAGCCGCCCCATCGGGGCGGCTTTCTTGGATTTGCCTGTGTTTACTTGTCCACGACCGGGATCTCGCTCTCGTCCTTTTCGTCCAGATTG
>CALWJG010000206.1 GCA_944380945.1 uncultured Agathobaculum sp.
TCCAGCACCGCGTCCGCGCTGCCGGCCTCGCGCGCGAGCGCGGCCGCGTCCTTGACCTGCGTGACGATCTGGTCGTCCCCGAAGATCTGGCTCTCCAGCCCGGCCGCGACCTGCATCAGGTGGCGCACCGCGTCCTCCCCGCTGCGCTTGACGCTGAACCCGCGGTAGGCCGCCGCGTCAAAGCCGATGGCGTCCGCCAGCGTCTCCAGCGGGTCGGGCATCCGCCCGTCCGCCCCGTGCAGATACAGCTCGGTGCGGTTGCAGGTCGCCAGCAGCGCGCAGCCCGCGACGCCCTCCATCGCCGCGATGCGCGGCAGCAGCGCCAGCACCTGCCCGCGCACGAGCGACACCGCCTCGCGTTTTTCCAGCGGCGCATGGACAAAGTCGATGCCCGTCATACACAGCTCCACAACAGCAATCCTCCCGTAATGATCCTTTTTGTCCGTTTATCCGTCGAACCGCACGCGGAATTCCCGCGCCGCGAGCGCCACGGTCACGCCGTCCCGTGCGGTCTTGCGGCAGAGCAGCCTGCCGCCCGCGGCCGCGCACACGGCCGCCCGCTCGCAGACGTTGTCCACGCCCACGGTCTCCGCCACAAAGGCGGACGGGGTAAATTCCCCCGCTGCCTGCCGCAGCGCGTCCGCGGAGAAGGTTTCCAGCGGCCAGCCCTGCTGTTCGCAGAGCGCCAGCAGCCCCGGCTCGTCTTTTTTGATGTCAATGCTCGCCGCGCCGCGCACCGCCTCGCGCGGCACGCCCGCGGCCGCAAGCGCCTCCCGCACCGCGGTTTCGAGCTTTTGCGCGCCCGTCCCCCGGCGGCAGCCGATGCCGATGTGCACGATGCGCGGCACGAGGTGCAGGGTGTGCGCAAACGGCGCGGCCTTTGTGTCAAACCCGATCGCGATGCCGCTTTCCGCGGCCGCGTCCAGGCTGACATGCGCGGGCAGCCGCCCGTCCACCGGGAAATCCGACCGCAGGCCGGCCGTCTCGCCGCGCAGCAGCGCGCCGGACACATGCTTGATGTTCGGCGGGTCGATGACCGCGCAGCCGTTGTCCTTTGCCCAGCTGTCCGCCGCGAACACGCCGCGCCCGTCGGTCGCGGTGGTCACGACCGCCTGCGCGCCGAGGCCCTGCGCCAGCCGTTCGGCCAGCGCGTTTGCGCCGCCCAAATGCCCGGACAGCAGCGGGATGACGAATTTGCCCGCCTCGTCGATCACCACGACCGCGGGGTCGTACGCCTTGCCCGCGAGGTAGGGCGCGACCGCGCGCACCGCGATGCCCGCCGCGCCCACGAATACGATCAGGTCGCAGTCCGCCATCGCCTGCTGCGCAAAGCGCGAAAGCGCCGTGCCCGCGAGCGACGGGTCGACCGTGCGCGCATACCGCTCGGTGAGAAAGTCCGGCAGCAGCGCCGCGGCCCTTTCCGCCGTGCGCGCGCCGGCTTCGGTGAAGGACACGAACTTCGCGTGCTTCATCGGCTGGCCTCGCGGAAGCCGGTGGTGAACGCGGGGTCGTACAGCTTGGAGCGGTCATATTCGTCGCCCAAAAAGCCGCCGACCGTGATGAGCGCGGTCTTGGTCACGCCTTCGCGCTTTGCCGCCTCGGCCAGCCCCGCGACCGTCGTGCGGATGACCTTTTCATCCGGCCAGGTCGCCTTGTAGACGATGGCCGCCGGGGTCTCGGGCGCGTAGCCGCCCGCGATCAGGCGCTGGCTGAGCTTTTCCAGTTGCCCCGCGGACAGGAAGATCACCATGGTCGCGCCGTGCGCGGCAAGCGACTCGATCTGCTCGCGCTCCGGCACGGGCGTGCGCCCCTCCATGCGGGTCAGGATGACCGTCTGGCTGACGTTCGGCAGCGTGTACTCGGCTTTGAGCGCCGCCGCCGCGCCGCAGAACGAGGAAACGCCCGGGCAGACCTCATACGCAAGCCCCAGCTTGTCCAGCTCGTCCATCTGCTCGCGGTGCGCGCCGTAGACGCAGGGGTCGCCCGTGTGCAGCCGCACGACCGTCTTGCCCGCTTTGGCGGCGGGCGCCATGACCGCGATGACCTCCTCGAGCGTCATTTTGGCGCTGTCGTATACCTCGCAGCCCTGCTTTTTATAGTCCAGCAGCGCGGGATTGACCAGCGAGCCAGCGTAGACGATCACGTCCGCCTCGCTGAGCAAGCGAGCGCCGCGCACAGTGATCAGGTCGGGCGCGCCCGAACCGGCGCCGACAAAGTAGATCATGCCTGCCCCTCCTTTACCAGAATGATGGAAAAATACCCGGTGGGGTCATCCATCGTGCCGAGGTCGGTCACGATGCGCTGCCCCTCCATGCCGCAGCGCTCGACGAGCGCCGCGTTTGTGAGCGCCCCGCGCGCGGCGAGCTTGTCCCGCACCTCGAGGATGGATTTGCCCGCCTTCATCAGCACCTTGCTGCCCGGCAGGTCGAGTCCCTCGTCCACCGCGCCGTGCGACGCGGGGATGATGTGCAGCATCTCGCCGTCCTCGCAGAGCGCGCGGCCGAGCGCGGCCGCCGCCGCGCAGAAGGACGGCACGCCGGGCACCAGTTCGGTCGCATACCCGCGCGCAGCCACCCGTTTGACCACATACCAGCAGGTCGAGTAGACCGTCGGGTCGCCGAGCGTCAGGAACGCGACGTCCTTACCCTCCTCCAGCAGGGCGCAGATCTCGTCCGCCGCGCGGTCATGGCTCGCGTCCCGCGCGGCCCTGTCGCGCGTCATGGGCATATCGAAATGCCGCACCGGCTTGTCCCCGATGTACTGCGCCGCGATGGTCAGCGCAGCCTGATCGCCCGCGCCCGACTGCGGCACCGCGACCACATCGCTCTCGCGGATGACACGGATGGCCTTGGCGGTCAGCAGCTCGGGGTCGCCCGGGCCGACGCCCACGCCGTACAGTTTCGCTTTGCTCATTTGCTTTCCCTCAACCTTTCACACAGCGCCGCCGCACCGGGCGACTGCGCCAAAATGCCGTATTTTGCTGTAAACAGGATAAATTCCACCTTCGCGCGGTTTCGCAGCCGCAGCGCAAGGCGCTTTTCGATCTCTTTTTCCATGCGCGCGAGCACGGGTCCGCGCAGGTTTTCGCGGTCGAGCAGCTCGATGCACGCATCGACCGAGACCGCCTGCATCAGGCCCTCGAGCGTGTCCCGCCCCGCGCCGCAGAGCGCCGCGTGCGCGGTGAAGATCTCCTGCCGCCCGTCCGCCACCGCGGAATGCGTGTTCATCACGCCCGCGGCTAATTTCACCAGCTTGCCCGCGTGGCCGAC
>CALWJG010000207.1 GCA_944380945.1 uncultured Agathobaculum sp.
CCCTGCAAGCTGCTCGAGTTTCGGGACTGACCCGCGGGCAGGCTGTTTGTTTATTTCGCTTTCTGCCGCAAATGCGGCAGCGAGCTGCCAAAGGAGTAAGGAACCATGAAAAAAGTATTGTTTGTCAACGGCTGCATCCGCGGCGCGCAGTCGCGCACGCTGCGGCTCGCGCAGCGGCTCGTGCGCCAGATCCCGGACGCGGAGATCGACGTGCTCGCGCTGCCCGCGCTGCACCTGACCCCCTATGACGCCAAGGACATCAACGAGCGCGACGCGCTCTCGGCCGCGGGCGCGTTCAGCCTGCCGTTTTTCGCGCTGGCAAACCAGTTCAAAAACGCGGACGCGGTCGTGATCGCCTGCCCGTTCTGGGACCTGAGCGTGCCCTCCATGGTGCGCAACTACCTCGAGCGCCTGTGCGTCACCGGCCTGACCTTCCATTACGGCAGCGACAGCTACCCGGTCGGGGACTGCCCCATGCAGCGGTTCGTCTACGTCACCACACGCGGCGGTGTGGTGGACAACAGCGACCCCGTGCTGGCCGACCACGGCACCGCCTATCTGCAGTCCATCTGCAAGCTGCTCACCAGCGCCCGCTTTGACGTGCTCGCCGCCGAGGGGCTGGACATCCAGGGCAACGACCCCGAGGCCATCCTGCGGCAGGCAGAGGCCGAGGCGGACGCGCTTGCGCTGCGCTTCTGGGACTGAGCGCCCTCCCGTTTGAAAAACCCCGCTTTCCGATTGCCGGAAAGCGGGGTTTTTGTCCTGTCGCTTATTTGGGCAGCTTGCGCGAGGCCTCAAACGAGTCCGCATGCACCCAGAACACCTCTGCCACCGAAAGGGCGGCGTCCGTATAGCTCCAGCCGCCGCGGCCGGTCTGGTGCTGCATGATCACGTCAAAGCCGTGCCGCTTCTGCTCGTTATCCTGCGCGAACTCCACGCTGCCGTAGCCCACGATGGAGGAAAACGCGAAGCTGTACCGGCAGGCGAGGTCGCCCTCGCCGGTCAGGCCCTGCTCGGTGTCCATCTCAAAGCACACGCGCGGGTCAGCGCGCAGCGCGTCGATCTTCTTGCCCTTGAGCCCACTGTGGAAATACAGCGTCAGCCCGGTATCGTCCCAGACATAGCCGAAGTTGAGCGGGATCACATAGGGCGCGCCATCGGCGGTCATCGCCAGACGGCAGGTCCTGCACGCCTGCAGGATCGGCTCGATATTCTCGCGGCCGGTGATCTCCCTGTCTTTTCTGCGCATAATCGTTTCACCTCGGGACAAGCATAGCATATTTGCCGCCTGTCCACAAGGCTTTTATCCGGAAACCTCCCGGCTCATGCCGCCGCGCACTCCCACAGGCCGGCGATCTGGCCGGACAGGCGGTCATAGGTCCACGTCTTTTCGCTGCGTTCGATGCTGTTCGGGTCGCGCACCTGATAGCCGTCCGCCGTGCGGCCGGACAGCACGATGAAGTGCCCCTCGGTCGTAAAGTCGCCCGGCAGCATGGAGCAGATCACCGGATGGCCCGCGTCCAGCGCCGCGTCGATCTGCGCCTCGTCCAGCGCCAGCTGGCGGCAGCTGACGCCGAACGCGGCCGCGCCCTCGCTGAAGAGCGACCAGCTTGTCCCCTGTCCGGGCACATAATAGCCCGCACTCGCCGCATACTGCGCCACGCGGTATGGGGTGATGGAGGCGTCGCCCGTCAGGCGGCTCGCCGCCATAGACAGGCAGACGGGCGCGCAGCCGCTCACCGCGATCGTGCTGCTGCCGTAGGGCTGGTAGCCCCAGCGCGCGTCCCACTGCAGCAGCAGCGGCACGGTGTCCAGCGGCTCGGTGAGCGCCTCCGCCGGCGCGTCCGCATGGTGTTCGGGATAGCCCAACACGAAATCCAGCGTCTCGCTGTTGCGGGCGAGCATGTCCAGATATTCCGCCGGATAGGCCGATGGGTCGTCCAGAATCGCCTGTGCGCGGCTGTCCCGCCGGGCGAGATGCGCGATCGCGGAGGCGGTGCCCTCCTGCACCGCGATGCCGCGCGCGGCCCAGTCGGCTTCCGCGCGCACGCCGTCCAGCAGCCTCAGCCCGCCCCACACAGCCGCCGCCAGCACCGCGAGCAGCAGCAGGGTGCGGATGGGGTGGCGGCGTTTTTTCGCCCGCCTGCGCCGGCCTGCCGGCCGGGGCGCGGCCGCGGCTGCCTCCCATGTGTCCTGCCCCCGTATGTTCCTGTACCGTGTCTCCATATCCGTATCCTTTCCCGGCGTGCGCCGTACCGGCCGCCGCCGTGCCCTATCCCCAGTATAGCAGGGCTTTCTTAAGATTTACGCAGGGGATTTCTTAAGATAATCGAAAGCCCTCTGTCTATAAGAGGACGCAGGCCGCGGTTTCGTTGCAGGCTGCGGCGCATTTTTCGCCTTCTGAAAAGAAAACGGCCGGACGCCCGCTTTTGTGACAGGCATCCGGCCAAAATTTTTCTGTTTTTCAGGTGTTGTGGTCCGAGACGTGGAACTGCTTGAGGTTGCCGATCTTCTGCGCGCGCACGTCCATCTCCTCGCACACGTCCTTGAGCGTCACGCCGCACTCGTTCATCATCACCATGATGTGATAGAACACGTCGTTGATCTCGCCGACCAGCTCCTGCTTGTCGCCGTTCTTGGCGGCGATGATGGTCTCGGCGCATTCCTCGCCGACCTTTTTCAGGATCTTGTCCAGCCCCTTGTCAAACAGGTAGCAGGTATAGCTCTTTTCCTGCGGCTCCGCGCGCCGCTGCGCGATGACCGCCTCCATCTGTTCAAAGGAATTCATTGCTTTGTCCCCTTTTCCTCTTGTGTTGTTGTCAGCGCCCGCAGCGCCAGCACAGCGGCAAACGCCGTGCCGCCGGCCGCTGCAGCCGCCTGCAGCGGGCTCCAGCCGCGCTCCCTGGCGATCAGGCCCGCGCCCAGCGCGGCCAATCCCGCGAGCGAGCCCTCCCATAAACTGCGCATCTGTCTCATCCTTTCACCGCCGGGTCACCAGCAGCACGACCACTGCGACGGCCGCGGCCGCCGCCAGCGCGCCGCCCAGCAGGACGGTCAACGGCAGCATCGCCATTACTGCGGCGCCCCCTTCTCCCACAGCGTGGTGTAGAAGCAGGTGCGGTTGCCCGTGTGGCAGACCGGCCCCTTGGGCGTGCCGACGTAGATCAGCGTATCGTCGTCGCAGTCGGACAGGATCTTGCTGACATAGATGAAATTGCCCGAGGTCTCGCCCTTGTTCCACAGCTTGCG
>CALWJG010000208.1 GCA_944380945.1 uncultured Agathobaculum sp.
CAGCATCCGCGCCTTCTGCTCCTCGGTCGGATCAAGCCTGTCCGTATGAATTTGCTTCATCATAAAGATCCCCTCCCAGTTCTTGCTTCAGCATGTCGCGGCCGCGCTGCAGCCGCGTGCGCACCGTGCTTTCCCGGCAGCCCAGCAGCGCGGCCACGTCCTTTGCCGGATAGCCCTCCCAGTAATACAGGTACAGGGTCACGCGGTATTTTTCCGGCAGGGCGAGCAGCGCGTCCAGCAGATCGGCGGCTCCGCCGTCCGCCGCCGGGGCGGCGGGCTCGGGCAGTTCGTCCAGCCCGACCCGCTGCCGCCGCCACCACGCGCGCAGCATGTCACGGCAGACGTTTTTGGCAGTCAGCAGCAGCCAGCCCTGCTCGTGTTCCGGGCCGCGGAAGGCCGGTCGCTTCTGCAGGTATTTGAGGAACACCGACTGCACCGCGTCCTCCGCGTCCGCGCGGCTGCGGAGATACACATAGCAGATGCGGTAAACGGCGTCCACATTGCGCGCATACAGCTCGGTCAGCGCGTCTTTTTCTTCGGTTTGCATTCCCTGTCCACCTCCTTTGTATGGAAAACGATCGGGGAGGGGGAAACGTCCCGCCCGGCGGAGAAAAAATTTCCTTTGGCTCCACCTTACCATGCCGCGCTGCGGCCTGTCCAGAAAAAGGATTGAAAAAACGCCGATATGCGGTATAATAAAACCAGAGAGGGGAGCGGCTGCGCGCCGCCCCCCATATTCCAAAAAGCGGGCGGCGGCACGGGTGCCGCGCAGGCCCGCTTACCATCAAAATATGCCGTGCGCGGCCGCGCGGTCACAGGAGGAAGTACATATGGAAATCAAGCTCTCCCCGTCTATCCTTTCAGCGGATTTTGCAAATCTGGCACGCGATATCAAGATCGCGACCGACGCAGGTGCGGAATATGTCCATGTCGATGTGATGGACGGCCATTTCGTGCCCAATATCACGATCGGCGCGCCGGTCGTCAAGGCGCTGCGCAAGGCGACCGACAAGGTGCTCGACGTGCACCTGATGATCTCCGACCCCGATCAGTATCTGGACGACTTCATCAAGGCTGGATCGGACATCATCACCGTGCATTATGAGTCCAACGGCGACACGCTCGAGCAGCTCAAGAAGATTCGCGCGGCGGGCATCAAGGCGTCCTGCACCATCAAGCCCGGCACCCCGGCGGATGTGCTGTTCCCGCTGCTGCCGTACTGCGATATGGTGCTGATCATGACGGTCGAGCCCGGCTTCGGCGGCCAGGGCTTCATCCCGGAGTGCATGGACAAGATCAAGGCCGTGCGCGCGGAGATCCAGAAGAACGGCTACAACTGCGAGCTCGAGATCGACGGCGGTGCCAAGCTGAACAACACGGCGGACATCGTCGCGGCAGGCGCGGACGTCATCGTCGCGGGTTCGGCGGTGTTCGGCGGCGACATTGCGGCCAACGTCAAGGGCTTCCACGAGGTTTTTGCCGAGGGCGTCAAAAAGGCGGCCTGGAGCAAGTAAAGCCGGCAGGGATCCCATACAGGACAGATAAAAGCGGACGGCGCAAGCCGTCCGCTTTGACTTTGTATATTATGTTTATGGCATATATTGCGATTGCGCTGCGCTCAGTTCACCGCCTGCCGGGCGGTCTGCTCGTCCACCGCTTCGGCCTGCGCGGTGAGCTGCGCTTCCAGCCAGCGGGAGATATCCCCATAGGTCTGCAGACGGCCGAGCTCATTGAGCACCTCGTGCCGGGCGTCCTTATAAAACACGACCTCGATGTTTTTCACGCCCGCGCCGCGGTACAGGTTGACCACCCGGCGCACGCCCTCGCCGTATTTGCCGATGGGGTCCTTGTCCCCGGCGAGGAAGAGCAGAGGCAGCCGCCGCGGCGTATGCCGGAAGGTATGTGCGGCGTTGGCCTTGGCGATCAGCGTGAACAGGTCGCGGAAGCCGGTGGCGGTAAAGACGAAATTGCATTTTTCATCCGACTGGTAGAGCGAGACCACGTTTTCATCCCGGCTGAGCCAGTCGAACACGGTATGCGCGTCCTTGATCTTGCGGTTGCAGCCCTTGAACACCAGATCGGACAGAAAGCCGCTGCGGAAGGTCACGCCGCGGGTGCGGGCGATCGAGTCCGCCAGATGCGCGGCGCTGACCGCGGTGGGGTTGGGGCCGACCGTGCCGGTCAGGATGCAGCCGGCCAGCTGGTCGCCGTAGTCGGTCAGGCACAGCCGGGCGATCAGCGAGCCCATGGAATGGCCCAGCAGGAAATAGGGCAGACCGGGATAGCGGCGCTGCATCAGCTCGGTCAGCTGCTTGACGTCGTCGATCAGGTATTTCCAGCCGTCCCGCGGGGCGAAAAAGCCGAGGTCGGAATCACGGGCGACCGACGCGCCGTGGCCGATGTGGTCGTTGCCGCACACGATAAAGCCCAGGCTGCACAGATATTTGGCGAACGGCGTGTAGCGGGAAAAATACTCGCACATGCCGTGGGAGATCTGGACAATGCCGCGCACCTCCGCTTCCTCCGGCACCAAAATATAGTAGGCGACGTTGGATACACCGTTGGCGCTTTTATAAATATTCTGTGTGCACTTGATATTCATAAAAAAACACCTCCGCCCCCCAGCAGTTCTTACTGCCCATATCATACCACAAATGCGGCCGGATGTGCATACTTTTTGAGCAAAATTAACAAAGCGTTTAGAATTCAGCCGCTTGTGCCCGCGGAAAACAGATGGTATAATGGGAAAAAACAAGAATTGAGGTGCTTTCTATGCCTTATATTGGAATCTCTACATCAAAATCCCTGTCGGATGCGCAGAAAGACGCGCTCAAGTCGGCGCTGGGCGAAAAAATCGCGGTCATTCCCGGCAAATCCGAAGCGGCGCTCATGGTCGACATTGCGGACGGCCGCACCATGTACTTTGCAGGGCAGAAGCGTGAGCTTGCCTTTCTGGATGTGCGCTGCTTCGGTACGGTGGAGTTTGCGCACAAGAAAGCGTTCACCGAAGCGGCCTTTCAGGCGGTGGAGCAGGCGACCGGCCTGCCGGAGGATGCGATCTACCTGACGTACAGCGAGTTTGCCAACTGGGGCACGCGGGGCAGTATGAAGTAAGATTTATACGGTCGGCTTTTGCGGAAGCAGCGGCTTTGCCGCTGCTTTGAGGCTGTCGAAAAACTATGTTTTTCGAACAGCCTCTCGATCGAAACCACGCTTGCACTCATT
>CALWJG010000209.1 GCA_944380945.1 uncultured Agathobaculum sp.
AGCAGCGCAAAGCGCACCATCCTGTTCGGGTTCGGCGTGTCGCTCAGCATCGAGCTCATCCAGCTCATCGCGGGCGGCGTGACCTCGGTGGACGACCTGCTGCTCAACACGCTGGGCGCGGCGATCGGCTTTGCGCTGGCGAAGCTGCTGCTGCGCGCCTGCCCGCGGCTTGCGCCCGGGCGGCAGGGGCGCGCGCAGTGGGCGTATCCGCTCGCGTGCTGGGCGGCGGTGATCGCGCTGTACACAGTGACCGACGTGGTGACGCTCGGCCTGCATTGGTGAGACAGGCTGCAATAACAAGGATAGAGAGTTACGGATAGGAAAAGGGAGCGCCCCGGCGGGGCGCTCCCTTAGTCTGTCGAAAAATTTTTCGCGGCGCAGGCGCGCATTCAAACAGAAAGCAGCGGCGAAACCGCTGCTTTCATAAAATCCGGGGGCAAGAACCTCGGATTTTATGCCAGTCGGGACAAAAGTTTCGCCAGTCGGAACTTTTGTCCCGTTCGGATGTATCCGAGCGTATGCTCGGTACATCCCATTCGATTGAAACTGTAGTTTCAATCGAGAGGCTGTTCGAAAAACGCAGTTTTTCGAACAGCATCAGGGAGCGCCCCAGTGGGGCGCTCCCTTTCACAATAGATATACATTATATAAATACCGCCTGCACCAGAAACATGTACAGCGCCGTGCCCACGCCGATGGACAGCAGGTTGCTGCGCTTCCAGATGTGCAGCAGCGCGGTCACGGCGATGCACAGCAGCTCGGGCGCGCCGTGCGGCGCGGCCAGCCAGTCCA
Source organism: uncultured Agathobaculum sp. (assembly GCA_944380945.1). Taxonomy (GTDB): domain Bacteria; phylum Bacillota; class Clostridia; order Oscillospirales; family Butyricicoccaceae; genus Agathobaculum. Next base: position 793 of record CALWJG010000209.1, read on the forward strand.
CGCTTTTGACGCAGTAAACCACCAGCAGCGCGATCACCGCGGGTGGCAGCGCCTCGCCCAGATAGCGTACGAGCGGCGGGATGGGCTTTTTACCGTTGAACAGCAGGAAGGGGGCGACGCGGGTCGCAAATGTGCAGGCAGCGGCGACCAGCACCATGGCAAGCGCTTTGCCGAAGGTCATCCCGCCACCTCCTTTGCGAGCCTGCCGCGCAGCGCGGCCAGCATCACGCAGATGGCGACCATCGCGGGCAGGATGAAATTATCCGGCCCGAGGATGGCGAGCGACACCGCCGCGGCGCCCAGCCCGAGAAAGGCGGGGACGTGGCATTTGGCGCTCATCCACTGCTCGACAAAGATCACCGTGAACAGCGCGGTCATGGCGAAATCGATGCCGGTCGAGTCAAACGGCAGCATGCCGCCGATCACCGCGCCGAGGACCGAGCCTGCGATCCAGTAGCTGTGGTCCAGAATGGCGATCCAGAAGCGCATGGCGTTCGGGTCTATGCCCTCGGGCGTTTTCAGCGAGCACAGCAGGGAATAGGTCTCGTCGGTCAGCGAGAAGATCATGTACCACTTGCGGCGGCCCATCTGGTGGAAGGTCTCCAGAAAGGACAGGCCGTAAAAGATATGGCGGCAGTTGAGCAGCAGCGTCATCGCCGCCACCGTGACCAGCGAGGCGTTCGCCGCGAGCAGCGACACGAGCAGATACTGGCCCGAGCCGGCGTAGATCAGCAGGCTGGAGAAAAACGCCCACGGCGGGGCAAAGCCGATGTCGCGCAGCATGACGCCGAACGCAAGACCGATGAACAGATAGCCGCAGAGCACCGGGATCGTCACAGAAAACGCCGGGCGGAAGGCTTTTTTCATGGGAAATCACCTACCGGGAAAGGGGAATGGGCAGTAAAAAAGCGCCCTGCGAGCAGAGCGCCTTACAGCGATCAACGTAAAAAACGCGCCGAATCAGATCGCGCGGGTTACCTTGCCGGAGCGGAGGCACCGAGTACATACGTTGATATGGCGGGGAGTACCGTCGACCAGAGCCTTCACACGACGAACGTTCGGCTTCCAAGTTCTGTTGGAACGACGATGAGAGTGAGAGACCTGAATACCAAAGGTCACGCCCTTGCCGCAAATATCGCACTTTGCCATTTTCCTGCACCTCCTTCTCTTGTGCATTGCATAACGGATATTATAATACCACAACAGCGCGGAAAATGCAAGAAAATTTTTTGCATCCGAAGGCGTTTTTCAAGTTTTGCCAACCGGGCGCGGGAAATCGTTGAAAAGCTCGTAAAATAGGGGTATAATACAGGCAACAATACCTGCTGAAAAATACCTGCCGCAGCGGAAGGGAGAAATCATATGCAGCTGAAAGAGTTTGGCGTCAGCCTGGGCGATCTGATCCAGGAATTCAACTTTGAAGTCGTCTACGGGCCCGAGGGATTTGAAAAGACCGAGATCACAAAGGACGACGTCAATCGTCCCGGCCTGCAGCTGGCGGGCTTTTTTGACTATTTCGATCCCAACCGGATCCAGATCATGGGCAAGGTGGAATCGAGCTATGTCGAGCGGATGGACGTCGAAGCCCGCCGGGCCTGCTTTGAGCGCCTGTTCTCCACCGGCATTCCGGTGCTGATCATCTCGCGCAACATCGACGTATTCCCCGAGTGCATGGAGGCCGCGCAGCGCAACGGCGTGCCCATCCTGCGCACCAATGAATTTACATCCACGATCATGAGCGCGATCATCGCCTCGCTCAAGGTCAATCTCGCCCCGCGCGTCACGCTGCACGGCGTGCTCATCGAGATCTACGGCGAAGGCGTGCTGCTGCTGGGCGATTCGGGCGTCGGCAAATCCGAGACCGCCATCGAGCTGGTCAAGCGCGGCCACCGTCTGATCGCGGACGACGCGGTCGAGATCAAGCGCGTGTCGGACAAGACGCTTGTCGGCACGGCGCCCGAGGTCATCCGCCACTTCATCGAGCTGCGCGGCATCGGTATCGTCGATGTGCGGCGCATCTTCGGCGTCGGCGCGATCAAGATGACCGAAAAGGTCGAGCTGGTCATCAATCTGGAGCCCTGGGAGGACGGTAAGCAGTATGACCGTCTGGGCATGGACAACCAGACCACCAGCATTCTGGACATTGCGGTGCCCAGCCTGACCATCCCGGTCAAGCCCGGCCGTAACCTCGCGGTCATCATCGAGGTCGCCGCCATGAACGACCGCCAGAAGAAGATGGGCTTCAATGCAGCGCAGGAGCTGCAGGAGAGAATGCTCAAGCAGTACGGAAACTGATGTATGGGGGGAATCCCATTCCCTCTATATACAAGCGTCGGTTCCGGAGAAACCGGCGTTTGATACCCTCTGGACGCCGCCCAAGGCGGCGGGGCAGCGGGATAAAAAGTCCGGCAGATGCGGGCTTTT
>CALWJG010000210.1 GCA_944380945.1 uncultured Agathobaculum sp.
TCAGATGCCGAGCTCCTTCTTGAGCGCGTCGATCATTTCCTGATACTCCTCGTCCTTGAGCAGAACGGGCTCGGGATTGGTGATGGCAAAGCTGCCGCCAAACTCAAAGCCGCCCTCGTACTTCGGGACGATATGGAAATGCAGATGCGGGTTGGTGTCGCCGAACGAGCCGAGGTTGAGCTTGGTGCAGCCCCACAGCTTCTTGATCGCGCCGGACGCCGCCGCCAGATCGGCCATGTAGTCGTTGCGCTCCTGATCGTCGCACTCGCACAGCTCCTTCTTGTGGCTGCGCAGCGCGAGGGCACAGCGGCCCTTGTGCGCCTGATCCTTGAACAGATAGAGCGTGCCGGCCTTCATGTCGCCGACCTTCATCATGATCGCTTCGCGCGCTTCATTGTGCTCGTCACAGTAGAAACATCCCATTGCAAACCTCTCCTTTACATCAGGCAGCGCCGCGGCGCCGCCCTGAATTCTGTATCTCCATTATACCGCTTGTCCGCGCTGATTTCCAGCATTATTTCTCGGCCGCATACAAATTCGTATCCCATGCCGGCACATAGGGATGGTGCCGCAGGTACAGCCGGTAGGACGGGCACAGCCCGTGCACCAGCAGCGGCAGCTGGAAAAAGTCCGCGCTGCGGTGATAGGCCGCGATATTGAGCCGCGGGCGGTACCGCCGGATGGTCTGCGCCGCGCCGCAGATGGCCTCGCGCTCCGCGCCCTCGACGTCCATTTTGATGAGCGTGCACGGCCGTCCGTCGAGCACGCTGTCCAGCGCGCGCATGGCCGTCTCCTTTCCCCGGTCCGCCACGCGCGACTGCCGCCCCGCCTGATCGGTAAAATGCAGCACCGTGTCCTCGCGCCACGCGCCGGCCTGCAAAAGCTCCACCGCGCCGCCTGCGAGGTGCTCCGCCGCCCACTGGGACAGCTTACGGAAGCTGCGCCGGTCGGGTTCGAGCGCGGTGATGGAAGCAAACGCCCCGCCCGTATAAGACAGCAGCTCGCGGATGGTGTCGCCGTTATACGCCCCGAGGTCGGCGAAGTGCTCGTGCGCCGTCGGGCGGAGGATGGCGCGGAAGGCTTCGTCCTTGCCGGTCTCGCTCGCGCGCAGATAGCGCAGCCTGCCGGACAGCTTGAAGCGCACGGTGTCCTCAAACACCCGCCGCGACTGCTCGTCCGCCAGCAGCTCGTACGCCTGCTGCAGCTCCGCCTCGTGCGCGCGGGCAAAGTCCGCGTCGAACACCGGCCCGGGCACGACCGGCACGTCGGGCGCGACCACATCGAACCGCGCGTCCAGCGCGTACATCTTTTCGAGCACCTCGGGCCGCTGGCTGGCGAATGCGATGACGATCACAAGGTCTTCGCCCAGCTCGTCCACGGTTTCGGACAGCTTTTTGACCCGAAAGCCCCGGAACGAGTGGCCGCGCACGAATTCATCGCTCGCGAACACGCCCGCAGCGCGGATGCCGAGCGCCTCGAACCGGTCGAGGATCTTGTCCGCGCCGTCCCCCATGCCGTAGAGCACGATCGGGCGTTTTTCCTCGCGCAGCCGCGTCCAGACCGGCGTCTCCCATGCTGCAAAATCCATCTGTTTCTCTCCTTTTCTGCACTGCCCATTATAAGCGCCGCCGGAGCGCTTGTAAAGCCCGCCGCAGAGCGGTAAAAATCTTTTGCAAAATGACAAATTTTCGTTGCGGTTTATCCAGTCGTACAGTATAATTTGTATATAAGATCGGAAAGGAGGCGGCCGCCATGTCCAAGCCAAACGGGATCGTCCAGATGGACCCGGAGCACTATCGCGAGTTTGACGGCGTCGTGTTCGACCTGGACAGCTTCGCCCGGCACTGTCAGCCGGCGGAAGAGCCTGCGCCCCCTCCCGAACCCGCCGCGCCCATCCCCAGCCCGGACGGCATCCTCGCCATGGATCCGGAGAACTACCGCGCGATCGACGGCGTGGCCATGGATGCGGACAGCTTCGAGCGCCACAGCCAGCCCCCCGCAGAAGAGCCTGCGTCTCCTCCGGCAGAGGAGGAAGCATCCCAGCCCATGGGCGTGTTCGCGACTGATCCCTATCCGGACGGCTGGTACCCCGCGGAGGACGGCAAGCCGCCGGTGCCCATTATGGGCGGCGCGCTGCCCCCGGTCGAGATCCTGGAGGACGGCACGCACGTCGTCACAGTCGTGCGCACCGTGCTGCTGCACACCGGATCGGGCTCCGGCTCCGGGTCGTATGCGACCTCTTACACCACCTCCTACCGGACGAGCTGGCGCACCTCGGGCTCAGGCTCCTATGTGTTCGGCTCGTGCACCTGGCTGGTGGGCGGCTACGGATTGGAGCTGGTCTGATGCTGCGCGCCTTTCATTCCAACTGGACGCGCCCGTTCTTTGTGCGCAACCCGGAGGGGCAGTACGCGGTCGAGCCGTTTGAGCTGCTGACGACCGCGCTTTCCGCGCTCACCTGGCGGCGGGAAAACGGTCCCATCCGCATGATCTGTGACAGCGAGGCCCGGCGGTACTACGAATCGCTCGGCCTTTTGTTTTTGTGGGACGAGGGCGTGCACCCGCTGCTCGACGCCGTGCCCGCGGACGTCAACGCCATGGCGTTCTGGGCCGCGGGCAAGCTGTATGCGCTCTCCGCCATGCCCTGCCCCTGCGTGATGGTCGACACCGACCTCATCTGCTGGAAGCCGCTCGCGCCGCTCGTGCGCGGGCTGGACGCCGCGGCCATCCACCGCGAGGACATCATGCCGGACATCTACCCAGGCCCCTCGGCCTTCCCCGCCAGCCGCGGCTTTGACTTTGCCGCCTTCGACTGGTCGGTGCAGCCGTTCAACACCGCGCTCGCCTACTTTGGGGACGACGCGTTCCGCCGTTATTACACGGATACTGCCATCCGCTTTATCCGCTCCGCGCCCGAGGCGGACGATGTGCTGACCTATATGGTGTTCGGCGAGCAGCGCCTGCTCGCCATGTGCGCCGCTAAAAAGCGGGTGCGCGCCGCCGCGCTCAGCGACCTGCCTGCGCTGTTCGGCGGCGAGCAGGGCGGGTACTTCACCCATGTCTGGGGCTTCAAGCAGCAGATGCGGGACGAGCCCGCGCTCTATGAGGATTTCTGCCGCCGCTGCGCCGCGCGCCTGCGGCGCGATTTTCCGGAAGCCGCCGCGCGCATCGCGCGCGTGCCCTCGCTCGCGCCATTTTTCTCCGATTGACCG
>CALWJG010000211.1 GCA_944380945.1 uncultured Agathobaculum sp.
AAGCGGGCAGCCCGCTTATTCTTCGCTCAGTTTTTCCCGCAGCATCCGGAGCGCGCGCTTTTCGATGCGCGAGACCTGCACCTGCGACACGCCGATGATCCGCGCGGCCTGCTGCTGGGTCAGATCGCGCGCAAAGCGCAGCGCGATCACCTGCTGCTCGCGCGCGGGCAGCGTGCGGACGGCGTCCTTGAGCGACAGATACAGGCAGGCGCGCTCCTCCATGCCCTCGTCGCCCACCAGATCGCCCAGCCGCCCGCCGCCGGACAGCTCCCGCTCGAACGAATCGACCGTCACCGCGGCCTGTTCGCAGGCCGCGACCTCCTCGGGCGTCAGTCCGGCCGCCTCCGCCAGCTCGCAGACCGTGGGCGGGCGGCCGTTCGCGCCCTCCCACTCGCTCTGCACGCGCCGCAGGCGCACCGCCCGCTCCTTGACCGCGCGGCTGACCTTGACCGCCCCGTCGTCCCGCAGGAAGCGGCGGATCTCGCCCGCGATCTTGGGCACGGCATAGGTGGAAAACGCGTTGCCCAGCGCGGGGTCAAACCCGCGCACCGCTTTGATGAAGCCCACGCACGCGAGCTGGTACAGGTCGTCCGGCTCGGCGCCGCGGCCGTAATACCGCCGCGCGACCGACCAGATCAGCCCGCTGTTCTCCTCGATCAGCTGCGCCTCGGCCGCCCGGTCGCCCGCCGCTGCGCGGGCGAGCAGGCCGTGCATGGACGCAGTCACCCGTCCCGCTCCTTAAGTAGCTTGACCATGGTCACGATCGTGCCCTTGCCCGGCGTCGAACGCACGCGCAGCTTGTCGGTAAAGCTCTCCATGATGGTAAAGCCCATGCCGCTGCGGGTGTCATCGCCCGTGGTGAACATGGGCTGGCGCGCCTGCTCGACGTTTTCGATGCCGCGGCCGGCGTCCTTGACCTTGACCTCGAGGATGCGCCCCTCGAACAGGCGCACCGTGACCGTGATAAAGCCGCTTCTGTCCGCGTAGCCGTGCACGATCGCGTTGGTGACCGCTTCGCTGACCACGGTCTTGATGTCGCCCAGCTCCTCCATAGTCGGGTCGAGCTGGGCCGCAAACGCGCCCACCGCCTGCCGCGCAAACGCCTCGTTGACCGAGCGGCTCTCGAATTTCAGGCTCATTTTGTTGACGACTGCACGCACCTTACTCCCCCCTTTCAAAAATCATGACCTGCGGCAGGCCGGACGCCTCAAACACCCGCATGGGCTGGGGCGGCGCGCCGCGCACGATAAATTCCCGCCCGCTGCGGGCGCAGGTGCGGTGCAGATGCAGCACGACCGCCAGCCCCGAGCTGTCCATGAACGTCAGGCCGGACAGCTCCAGCACCAGCTGGCCGCAGGGGTAGAGCGCGAGCAGGTCCTCGGTCTGCTCGATGGCCATGCGCGCGGCATGGTGGTCGAGCTCGCCCGCGAGCGACACGGTCAGCGTGCCGTCCCGCTCCGCCTGTGTGATATGCAGCATAATCGGATTCACCTCGGATTTCCTTGCAAAGCAAAAGGCTTGTACCCTTTGGTACAAGCCTTAGTTTACCAATATTTGTCTGTTTATTCTGCCGTTTTCTGTCGCGGGCGCAGGATTTTTTCCACCTCGCCGATCAGGTAGAGCGACCCGCAGACCAGCACGCAGTCCTGCGGGGCGGCGGCGCTGACCGCGCGGTCGAGCGCGTCGCCGACCGACGCGCAGGCCTGCACCGCGGCGCAGTCGCGCGCGGCGATGTCCGCGACCGTCTGCGCGTCCACCTCGCGGCCGTCCGCCGCGGGCGCGCAGGCATAGAACGCATCCGCCCGCCGCGCCATGCGGCGCACGCACAGCTCGTATTCCTTATCCTGCACCATGCCCATGACGATGTGCAGGCGGCGCATCTTGAGCAGCTCGTCCACCGTGCGGCCGAGCGCGTCGATGCCCGCGGCGTTGTGCGCCCCGTCGAGCAGCACGAGGGGCTGGTCGACCATGCGCTCGAGCCGGCCGGGCATGCGCGCCCGCGCAAGGCCGCGCACCGCGGCCTCCACCGGGATATCCCAGCCGCGCGCGCGCAGCGCATCCAGCGCGCGCAGCGCGGTCACGGCGTTCTGGATCTGATGCCGGCCGGGCATGGAGATGGTGTAGCCCTGTCCGCTGTAAACGAACGCCGCGCCCTCCAGATCGCAGCGCAGCACGCGGCAGTCCTGCGGCTCCTGCCAGGCGGCGCCGTTTGCCTCGCACGCATGGCGGAGGACGACCATGGCCTCCGCGGCCTGTCCGTCCGCGCACACGACCGCCGACCCCGGCTTGATGATGGCCGCCTTTTCGCCCGCGATCTCGGCGACCGTGTCGCCCAGCACGGCGATATGGTCGAGCGAAATCGGGGTGATCACGCTGACCTCGGTGGTGCGGATGACGTTGGTCGCGTCGCACCGGCCGCCGAGGCCGGCCTCGAGCACCACGATATCGCAGCCCTGCTCGGCAAAATACAGGAACGCCAGCGCAGTCGTAAACTCAAACTCGCCGATCGACTCGCCCGCGGGCAGGGTCAGGCTTTCGCACGCGACGGCCACCCGTCCGGCCAGACGGTTGAGGTCGGCGTCCGAGATCATCGCGCCGTCCACCCGGATGCGCTCGTAAAACTGCACCAGATAGGGCGAGGTATACAGGCCCACGCGCAGGCCCGCGGCCCGCAGCGCGGCGGCGGTCAGGCAGGCGGTCGAGCCCTTGCCGTTCGTGCCCGCGATGTGGACGAACTGCAGCCGGTCCTGCGGGTCGCCCAGCGCCGCGCACAGCGCGCGGATGCGGTGCAGCCCGGGCTTGCCGGTGAAGCGCCCGAGGGAGTGGATATAGGCGATCGCTGTTTTGGGAATTTCGGTGTCCATAATTAACCCTTTCCTCAGATAGTGATGCCAGTATTATAGCACAGTTTCCGGCAAAAGCAAAACGGTATGGCCGTGCCATACCGTTTTTGCCCTTTTTATCGTTTTCAGCCCAGCGCGGCGATGGATTCCTCCAGCTTTGCGAGGTGCTCGCGCAGCTTTTCCGCCTTTTCGCGCTCGACCGCCACGACCTTCTCCGGCGCCTTGCCGACGAAGTTCGGGTTGTCCAGCTTTTTCATCACGAACGCGATGTCGTCCTCGACCTTGGCCTTCTCCTTCTCGAGGCGCGCGCGCTCGGCGGCGAAGTCGATCAGGTCGCCCATCGGCAT
>CALWJG010000212.1 GCA_944380945.1 uncultured Agathobaculum sp.
TGTATCTTACAGGCCCATTTCCTTTTTCAGCTTGGCCAGCTCCTCGTCCACGGCGCTCGATGCGGCGGAAGCCTGATACTTCTCCTCCAGCGAGGCGGCCTCGTCCTTGGGCGGCTCGTTCAGGTCGGCCATGGCGTTGGCCTTGTCCAGCATCGCGTCCGCCTTGGCCTCCATGCGGCTGAAGGCGTCCATCGCGCCCGCGGCCTTGTCCGCGCTGGACGCGTATTCGTTGACCTTCTGCTGGGTCTTGGCGACCGCGACCTTGGCCTTGATCATCTCGCGGCGCGCGTTGAGCGATTCGATGTCGCCGACCAGCTTGTCGTGCATCTGCCGCATCTTCTCGGCGTTGGCGTGCGCGGCGTCAAACGTCGCTTGCAGCGAAGCCGCCTTTTCCGCCAGCTGCTGCTTTTTGGACAGGAATACGCGCGCGTCGTCCTCGTTGCCGGCCTGCAGCGCCTTGCGCGCAAGGCCGTCGTACTTCTCGAGCTCGCGGTTGTTGTCCTCGACCATGCGGCGGGTGCGGGTCTCCTCCGCCATGACGCCCGCGGTCTCGCGCTTGACCTCGGCGAGATCCTCGGTCATGTCGCGCAGATACTGGTCGATCATCTTGGCCGGGTCCTCGGCCTTGTCGAGCAGCTCGTTGATATTCGCCTTGACGATATCGGTGAAACGTTCCAGAATGCCCATTTGTTCTTTCCTCCTGAAAATGGTTTGTGATATATAGCGGGCCGCCGGCCGGTGCCGGCGCGGGTCACTTTTTATCCTCGTATTTCTTGGCGAGCTCTTCGGCGTCGGAATCGCCGAATTTCTCGAGCGGGGTCTTGAGGATCTCCTCCGCGCGCTGCTGCTCGCGCTCGCGCTGCTCGCGGCGCTTTTTGAGCGTGACGAAGACCACCACCGCGACCACGATCACCGCGATGCAGATCGCGACCGGCACGACAGGCGATTTGGTCACGGTCATGATGCGCTCGCCGGTCTTTTCAAACGCGAGCGAGAAGATCTCCTCCTCGGTGACCGAGGAATCGCGGTAATACCGGTCGAGATAGTCCGCCAGAATGCCGATGGCCTCGTCGTCCATGACGGTCTTGGCCTGGCTGCCCACGGTGTAGCCGCAGTTGAACGAGCCGTAGCCGTCGTCGCAGAACACGAGCAGGAAATGCCCCTCATCCGCAAACAGCTCGGGATAGAGCTGCTCCGCCAAAGCGGTCAGCGACTGGATCGAGGTGCTTTCGCCGTTGGGCAGGATATACACATAGGGCTGCACGCCGGTCTCGTTGTAGAAGTCCCGCATGCCGCGCTCGATCTCGCCCGGGCTGCGGATCCAGCTGCCGTCCGCGTCCGTATACCAGCCGGTCAGCTCCACCGCAGAGGAGGGGAGCTTTTCGCGCGCGACCGTCGAACGGGCGATGCTGCCGCCGCCCCCGCCGCCCAGCTGCATCACGCCGGACGAGGCCAGAATGCCGAACAGGATCAGCAGAACAGCGATCACAATGATCGAGGTGGCGCAGCCGCCCCGTCCGCCGGGGCCGGGCCGCCCGCCGCCGCCTCCGCCGCCGTAATACCGGCGGGAGTTGTTGATGAAGATCGGGCCCGAGCGGAATCCGCCAAAGCCGCCGCGGAATCCGCCGAAGCCGCCGCGCGGGGTGCTTCGCCCGCCGCTGCGTCCGCCGCCGAAGCCGCCGGAAAAGCCGCCCGAGGAGCGTCCGCCGCCGCGGAATCCTCCGCCGCGAAAGCCGCCGCCTCCGCCGCCGCCTGATCTGCCCATGCGCAGTCCCCCTTTTTCTCTCTTTATGCCTTCCGGCTGCTGCCGCGCAGCAGGTTGATCACATCCCGCCGCGTGATAATGCCGCAGAACATGCCGCGGCCATCGGTCACCGGCACAAAATTCTGTACTGCTACTAAGTCTACCATATCCTCCATATGTGCGTCAATGCTGACCGAACGGTGCTGCACGCGCCGCTCCACCTGGCCGACGGTCATGCGGTCGAGCTCCTCCGGCTTGACGGAGAGCAGCAGGCGCAGGAAGTCGCCCTCCGTGATCGTGCCCACATATTTTCCGCTGCGGCCGATGACCGGGATCGCGGTGAAGCCGCTTTTCAGCATATCGTCAAGCGCCTGCCGCACCGGGCAGTCGTCCAGTAAGTAAGAGACCTCGAGCTTGGGCTTGAGGAAAAAGGAAATGTTCATCGCATGCCCTCCTCGCTGATTTATTCTATTGTACGCTGACGCGCGGGCGCGGTCAACCGATTTGCAGCAATCCTTACAATTTGTTCACAATTTGAGGTTGCAATTTTGTAAAACTTGACGGTCGCCACGGCATCAGCCCGCAGGAAACGCAAAAGCGCCCGAAAACCGGACGCTTTTGGTGTATTCAGGCGAGGATGCCGAGGTGCTCCAGCAGGATCTTGAGCCCCATCAGGATGAGCACCACGCCGCCGAACAGCTCCGCGCGGGCCTTGTACCGCGCGCCGAACACGTTGCCCACCTTGACGCCGATGCACGAGAGCACAAAGGTCGTCACGCCGATGAAGCACACCGCAGGCGCGATGCGGACGCTGAGGAAGGCGAACGTCACGCCGACCGCGAGCGCGTCGATGCTGGTCGCGATGGCGAGCGGCAGCATGGTGCCGAAGGAGAAGGAATCGCTCAGGTTTTCCTCATCCGTGTCCCGCGATTCGCGGATCATGTTGACGCCGATGAGCGCCAGCAGCACGAACGCGATCCAGTGGTCCACGCTCGTGATCAGCTCCTGAAACTGCACGCCGAGCAGATAGCCGATCGCCGGCATGAGCGCCTGAAACCCGCCGAAATACAGGCCGGTGACCAGCGCATGGCGCGGCCGGAGCGTGCGCACGCTCAGCCCCTTGCAGATCGACACGGCAAACGCATCCATCGACAGGCCGACGGCGATGATGAATAATTCCAGCAAACCCATTTTCTTGTCCTCCCTGCGGTGTTGTCTTCCGGCAGAAAAGCATAAAAAAAGACCCATCTGCCGCGTAGAACAGATAAGTCTCGTCATTTCATGCAAAACCAGAGGAGCGTCCTCCCCAGTATGTTGGCCCTGCCGCGCGGGTGGAACGGTCCGCGCCGACTACTCCCTTATGTGAGGTTTATGATAGCATATCCGGCGCGCAAAGTCAATATCCGCCGGCGCGGCGGAGAG
>CALWJG010000213.1 GCA_944380945.1 uncultured Agathobaculum sp.
ACGCTCGTGCTCGGCTACGCCGGCCTGACCGCGCAGCAGATCGACGAGGCCGCCGCGCTGCTGCGGCAGGCGTGGACACAATAAAAAAGGGGAGCGCTGCAGGTTTTCATTCTGCAGCGCTCCCTTTGCTGTTATGGCGTTATTCCGCGACAGCGAAGCTCTCGAAGTTGTCCAGATAATAGTCCGCGTTCTCATCGTCCATGATGACGCACACGAGGTCGCCGTTCGCCGCTACCTTGACGTTGTCCGGGTCGACGCCCACGCAGATCCACTTGAACGGGTCGACGCTCTCACGCAGCGCCGCGACCGCCGCATCCGCGTCCGCCGCGTCCGCCAGACGGAGCAGCACGACCGAGTGCGCCTGCGAGGTCATCGCGGACTCGGATGCCAGGCCTGCCTCGAACTCGATGTCCGACGTGCCGAGGTACCACTCCAGGCCGCGGCTCATGCCGTCCGCGCCCATGCCGTCATACAGCACAGTCTGCATGACCATGCCGCCGTACGGCTTATCGCCGTAGACCTCTTCCATCAGGGAAACCAGTGCCGCGTCCGCCTCGGGGGCTTCGGGCTGCTCGGGCTCGGTCTGCTCGGACTTGACATAGCCCCACTCAGCCTCGCCGTACTCCTTCATGAACAGGTCGTAGTTCTCGCCGTAGCGGGAAGCGTAAACGCTTTCTATCTGCGGGTCAAAGGTGTAGGCCACGCCGTCGATCGTGATCTCGGTCCAGGCGTGTACGGACTCGCTGCCCTTGGGGGAAACGCCCGTGCCGGCGATCGCATGCGCGTCAAAGCCAACCTGGCGCGCCAGATAGGTGAACACGCTCGACCAGGAATAGCAGTTGCCGCGCTTATTCTTCAGCATATTGGTCGCCTGCTCGATCTCCCAGCCTTCCTTGCTGGTATCGACCGCGCCGATGCCCAGGTAGCCGAAGGTCTCCTTGGCGTAGTCATAGACCGCGCGCAGCTTTTCCATCTGGGTCATGTCGTCGGTGACAACGCCCGCGACTGCATCCGCCAGCAGTCCGTCCAGCTCCTCGGAGCCGGTGGTGTAGCGGCCGTTGCGGTCGAGCTCAAGGCCGTCGATCGTGGTATTGCGGTCAAACTGGCTGTCCGCATTGACATGGAACAGCAGACCGTTGATGTTGTGCCAGCCCGCGGCCAGCTCGGTGGTCTCCTTGTCATAGCTCGTCCAGGTCTCGACGCCGTTCGCCTTGTCGTACTCGTGGTCAGTGGTCGCCTCGAGCATATCCAGATACGCCCAGTGGGTGTCCGGCACGTCCGGCATCACGCGGATGCCCTCGCCGGAAGCCGCCATGGCCGCATCGGCCGAGCGGCCGAGCACGCGGTTGAGGATGGTTACGACCTCGGCGCGGGTGATCGCATCATCCGGGCGGAAGGTGCTGCCGGCATCATTTGCCGAGATCCAGCCCTGCGCAAGTGCGGTCTGTACCGCACTGTATGCCCAGTGGGTCGCGGGCACGTCGGCAAAGGATTTCTCCGTACCAATGTCGTTGTGCGGGAAGCGGGTCAGGATGGTGACGAACTCCGCGCGGGTGATGGTCGCATTCGGACGGAAGGTGCCGTCCGTGTAGCCGTTCACCAGCGAGAAGCCGGTCATTTCGTTCACCGCGTCCGTATACCAAACATCGGCCGGCACGTCGATAAAGGTATAGTCCGTGCCGCCGGACTTCTCCACGAGCAGGCCGGTCAGCAGCTTGCAGGCCTCGGCACGGGTGATGGTCGCGTCCGGGCGGAAGGTGCCGTCCGTATAGCCGTTCATATACTGCATGTGGTCGGTGGTGTTGAGCGCGGGCGTCTTGACCGGCGCCATATCGCCTTCGGCCTCGGCTGCGCACGCGGAAACGGGCAGCGCGCCAGCAGCGATCAGCGCGGCGAGCGCCGCGGCAGTCAGTTGCTTTTTCATAGGTGTTTTTCTCCCCTCGTTTGAGTGTTCTGTGCGGTTAGACGGATTCACCCGTCATTTTGTTCCCTGTCCGGCGAAATTTTTTTCTCCGTGCCGCCGGTTTCCGGCCCGGCGCCGTCCGGGGACGGCTGCTCCGCCTGTTCGTCCTCCTCCGGATCGAGCACGATCGGGATGAGAGAGGCCGCCAGACGGCCCTTGCCGCGGCTTTTGACATAGAAAAATCCGATGAGCGAGAACGCCACCGCGCCGATGAAATTGACCTGCAGGTCCTTCATGGTGTCGATCAGGCCGATGTCCACATAGCCGCCCGGGAACTCCATCCAGTCCTCGCCGTTGACCACCAGGCTCTCGATCGGCACATGCACGACCTCGTTGAGGCCGGACGGATTGAGCGTGACCGAGTTGACCTGCTGCACGATGAAGTCCTTCTGCATATCCGTGCCGAGGAACTGGTCCGCGCCGAACTCGAAAAACTCCCACAGCACGCCCACGGTCATCGAGAAGCAGAACGCCACGATGGCCAGAAACAGCGGCGACAGCTTGAAGGAAAACCGTTCGCTGCGGTCGAACAGGTCGACCAGACAGAAGCCCACCGCCGCGACCAGAAATCCGTTGATCGTGTGCAGCATGGTGTCCCAGCCGGGGATGAGCGTGTAGAACGAGTTGATCTCCCCGAGGATCTCGGCCGCGTAGATGAAGCAGTAGATGATGGCCTCCATCAGCGGCGGGATGTCGATCGCAAGGCTGCGCTCGATCAGCAGCGGCATGGCGAACAGCACCAGCGACAGCACGCACACGAACACGTTCTCGAACCGGTGCATGAAGATCGAGCGGATGAGCGTCAGCAGGATGAGAAAGGACAGCACGCCGCGGATGGTCAGGCGCCGCGTGCGGCGGCGCGCCTCGGGCGCCTTGGGCTGTCCGTTGTTTTTTCGGAACATAGAGTCTCCTTTCCGGGTCGTGTTTCTCCAACAGGATACAGTATATCATAGCGGTGCGCAAAAGAAAAGGACGCAAAACGCCGCTTGTGTCTATTTTGCAGCCGGCGGCGGCACATATGCCCCGGATCGGATTCTTTGCGCAGCGGGATGCTTTTTACTTGACAAACCTGCACGGAAACAGTAAAATAAATAGTGCTATCCGCGGGTGTAGTTCATCGGTAGAACGGCAGCTTCCCAAGCTGCATAGGTGGGTTCGACTCCCATCATCCGCTCCAT
>CALWJG010000214.1 GCA_944380945.1 uncultured Agathobaculum sp.
TTCAGGCAGCCTCGGCGGCTTCCTCCGCATCAGACACATCTGCGGTGTCCTCTTCTGCGGTGTCCTCCGCCTCGTCAGGCGTCTCTATGATCTCTTCCTCTGCCGTTTCAGGCAGAACGACCTCGATCGCCGCGCTCAGCACGAGCTGCTCGGAACCGGTGCTGTCCGCGCTGCCCAGCACGAAGGACACCGTGTGCATTCCGGGTGCGGCGTCCGCCGGCACGGACAGCGTATACTGGCTGTGCGCCGCGTCGTTGGTGATGGTAAAGGCGTCGTTGGAGAAGCCGGGGATGTCGCGGCCATCCAGCTGCCAGCGGACGGGGAGCTGGACGCTGGCGATATCGTTTTCGCCCTCGACGTCTGCGGTGATGGTGAGCGTTTTGCCCGGATAGACCGCTGCGCTCAGGATATTGAGTGAGCCGTCATAGCTTACCGGGCGCTGCTCGACCAAAACGGTCGTATCCGCGCGCTTCTGCGTGCCGTCCGGCATGGTGATGACCAGCGAGATCGTAGCGGTGTCGCCCGGGATCTCCTTCAGCGTGTAATGCAGTGTGCTGGACTTATTCGCGGTGACCTGAAAATTATCATTGCCGTAATTGGGCACCGCTTCTCCGTTGACATACCACTGCGCCTTGGCCGTATACGGCGCGGTCACACCGCCGAGCTGCACCGTGAAAGAGGCGGGTGCATAGGGCCGGATGCTGGCGGGCTGGGAGACAAAGGACAGGCTGGTCGAAGCGCGGGAAGCGTCGCGCAGGCGGATCTGCTCAAAGCCGTAATCGAGCAGCTGCCGCGTGTCGGCAAAGCGCTGGTAATCGCTGGTGGACTTCATAACGACCGAGATCACACGGCGGCCGTTGCGCACGGCGGTGCCGGTGAAGCAGTAGCCGGCGGACGAGATGGTGCCGGTCTTGAAGCCGTCCATGCCTTCATAGGAGGCCATGGTGTTGAGCATGTGGTTGGTATTATTGTAGTAGCTGCCGTTGAAGCTGTATCCGCTCTTGCTGGTGATCTTCAGGATGTCCGGATAGGTGTCGATAAAGATCTTGGTCAGCTTGGCCTGCGAGCGCGCGGTGATGTAGTTGGGCTGCGCGCCGTGGCAGTTATAGTAGGTGGCGTTCAGGCCGAGCTCACGCGCGGTCTGGTTCATGCGGGTGACGAACGCGCTCTCGCTGCCGCTGATGTGCTCTGCCATGGCGATGCACGAGGCGCTGGCCGACGGGATCATGATCAGGTGCAGCAGGGTCTCGACCGTGTAGGTGGCGCCTTCGGTCAGCGGCACAGCGGTCGGATAGTTGGCGTCGCGCGATTTGACGGCCGCGTTGTGGCTGATGCGGACCGGCGTGGACATGGTCAGGTTGCCGGCCTCCAGCTCCTGAAAGATGATGTAGGCGGTGAGCACCTTGGTCATGCTGGCCGGCACGCGCGCCACATCCCCGTTATAGGAGTAGAGCTCCTCGCCGGTGTCGGCGTCCATGACGAACACGCTGGCTGCCTGGAAGCTCAGCGCAGAGGCAAAGGGCACCGCGCTGCAGAAGCACAAAACAGCGCACAACAGGACTGCGAGCAATCTTTTTTTCATACGGAAACCCCCTTTGTAGTACAGCGCCGCAGGGCGGCGCAGGATGCTGCGTCTCTTCACAGCGACGTCAGGCAAATCCTGTCTTTTAGTTTAGCATATTTGCCGCAAAAATTGAAGAGGGTTTGATGAAAAAACAGCAAAATACCCAAAATGGTATAAGAAAGCGCAAGCGGTTGCGCTGCACAGGATGCGAATAAGTTGTAAATTCCGCGGGGGAATGCTTGACTTGCGCGGTCAAACATGGTTAGATTATACTGTAAAAACCCAATCAAATGGATCGGATGAAGGGGACAATGCATTGAATTTGAACCGTGAAAACATGAAAAAAATCATGGCGCTGATCACATTTGCCATCCTGCTTTATGTCGGCCTGCAGAATACGCGGCTGGTCGCATCCGCGCTGCGGTCTATGGCGCGCCTGATCGCGCCGTTCCTGATCGGCGGGTGCATCGCGTTCGTGCTCAACGTGCCCATGCGCTTTTTTGAAAAGAACCTGTTCACCGGCCCGCGTGCGGCCAAAAGCAAAAAGCTGCACAAGCTCAAACGCGTGGGCAGCCTGCTGCTGACGCTCGCCGTTGTCATCGGCGTGATCGTGATCGTGCTGTTCATGGTCGTGCCCGAGCTTTACAATTCCTTCGCCACCATCGGCCGGCAGGCGACCTGGGCGGTCACACGTATCCCGTCTCTGCTGAACGACGCCGCGGACCTGCTGCCCATGTTCGCTGAGGAGATCGAAAGCCTCCGCGAGAGCTTTATGGACATCAACTGGCGGGAGATCGGCGTCAAGGTGAGCGAATTCCTGCAGGAGAGCAACTTCCTGAGCAGCACGTTCAGCATCGCCAGCTCGGTGGTGAGCGGCGTGACCAACACGATCATCGGCATCGTGTTCGCGATCTACACCCTGCTGCAGAAGGAAAACCTCGGCCGCCAGTTCCGCCGCCTGTTCTATGCGCTGTTCCCGGAGCGGCACGTCGACCAGTTCCTGCGCGTATGCCATCTGACCTCGGCCTCCTTCAGCAGCTTCCTGTCCGGTCAGTGTCTGGAGGCGTTCATTCTGGCCACCATGTTCTTCATCAGCATGTCGCTGCTGGGCATGCCGTATGCGCTTGTGGTCGCGGTGCTCATCGGTGTGACCGCGCTCATCCCGATTTTCGGCGCGTTCATCGGCTGCTTTGTCGGCGTGTTCCTCATCCTGATCGCCAGCCCGATCAAGGCGCTGTGGTTTCTGGTGCTGTTTCTCGTGCTCCAGCAGGTCGAGGGCAACGTGATCTACCCGCGTGTGGTCGGCGGCTCGGTCGGCCTGCCGTCCATCTGGGTGCTGGTCGCGGTCACGCTGGGCGCCAGCCTGGGCGGTGTGATGGGCATGCTGTTTGCGATCCCGCTGGTTTCGGTGGTGTATACGCTGCTGCGCGAGCATGTGCGGCGCTGCATCCATGAACGCGGCATCGCGGAGAAGAAGATCCAGTAAATGCCGCGGGGGAA
>CALWJG010000215.1 GCA_944380945.1 uncultured Agathobaculum sp.
ACGCTGGGAGGCGGGCTTGCGCCCGCCTCTTTGTGGTGTGAGCGGGGCGTTTGCCCGCGGGACCGGGGAAGGAGAGGACAAGGCTTGTATCAGGCGCTATACCGCAAATGGCGGCCGCAGACGTTCGCGGACGTGATCGGCCAGCAGCATGTGACCGATACGCTGCGCGCACAGATCAAGTCCGGGCGGCTGAGCCACGCCTACCTGTTCACCGGCACGCGCGGCACGGGCAAGACCACCTGCGCGAAGATCCTCGCGCGCGCGGTCAACTGCGAGCATCCGGTGAACGGCGACCCGTGCAACGAGTGCGCGGCCTGCCGCGGCATTTTAGACGGCTCGGTGCTCGACGTGACCGAGATCGACGCGGCCTCGAACAACGGCGTGGACAACATCCGCGACCTGCGCGACGAGACGCGCTATACGCCCGCGCAGGTCAAAAAGCGCGTGTTCATCATCGACGAGGTGCACATGCTCTCGATCGGCGCGTTCAACGCGCTGCTCAAAACGCTTGAGGAGCCGCCCGAGCATGTGCTGTTTATCCTGGCGACGACCGAGCTGCACAAAGTGCCCGCGACCATCCTGTCGCGCTGCCAGCGGTTCGATTTCCGCCGCATCGGCGCGGAGGACATCGCGCGCCGCCTGCTCGACGTGGCAGCGGGCGAGGGCATCGAGCTGACCGAGGGCGCGGCGCGGCTGATCGCCCGTCTGGCCGACGGCGCGATGCGCGACGCGCTCTCCATGCTCGACCGCGCGGCGGCGGCCGGCGCGGTGGACGAGCAGACGGTCACCGCCGCGCTCGGCGTGCTCGGACAGGGCGACGGCGTGCGGCTGGCCGAGGCGCTCAAAGCGGGCGACCTCGCTGCGGCGGTCGGCCTGCTGGACGAATACTACAACGAGGGCCGCGACCTCGCCGCGGTCTATGACCAGATGCTCGGCCTGATCCGCGACGCGCTGCTGGTCAAAACGAGCAAGACCGACGTGTCCGCGCTCATCTCGCCGGCCTACACGGTCAAGACCCTGCAAAAGCTGTGCGACGGGCTGGCCGCCTCCACGCTGCTCGCATGGAGCCGCGTGATCGGCGAAGCGCTCGACCGCATGCGCAGCGCGGCCAACCGCCGCGTGGAAGCCGAGCTGTGCGCCGTGCGGCTGTGCAGTCTGGGCGCGGAGGATTACGATACGCTGGGCGGGCGCGTGGAAGCGCTCGAGGAAAAAATGAAGCACGGCGTGCCCGTGCAGGCGGCGCCGCAGGCTGCGCCCGCCGCGCCTGCGCGCGGCGGAGACGATCTGCCGCCCCCGCCGGGGGATGCGGACGCACCGCCCCCGCCGGACGACAGCGAAGCGCCGCCCTGGCTGGAAGAGGAGCAGGCGCAGGCAGCCCCTGCCGCGCCGGCAAAGCGGGCAGATAAGGAGAGCGCGCCCGCGCAGGCGGACTGGCCGCACTGGCCGGCGCTGCTCGAGGGCCTCGCCGGCAAGATCAACACCGGCGCGCTGACCAATCTCAAGCTGTCCGCGCGCGGCGTGGAGGAGGACGGCGGGCTGGTCATCCTGTGTGAGGACAGCATCACCGTCATGCTCGCCAAGGCGGAGCCGACCCTGCGGGTCATCCGCGAGCAGGCGGCGGCGCTCACCGGCGCGCCCATCAAGGTCAAGGTGCGCGAGGCGGGCGACGAACCGGTGCAGAAAAATACCGCGGTGGACGAGCTGATCGGCCGCGCGAAGGCATTTGATATCCAAGTGAAAGAACTGTAAGGAGGACATATCCATATGGCAAAGGGAAAGGGCTTTGGCGGCGGCTTCGGCGGCGGCATGAACATGCAGGCGATGATGAAGCAGGCGCAGAAGATGCAGGAGAACATGCTCAAGGCGCAGGAGGAGATCGCCCAGATGGAGACCACCGGCACCGCGGGCGGCGGCATGGTGACCGCGACGGTCACCGGCACGACGACGGTCAAGTCGATCGAGATCAAGCCCGACGTGGTCGATCCGGACGACATCGAGATGCTGCAGGATCTGGTCGTCGCGGCGGTCAATGAGGCGCTGCGCGCGGCGGCGGAAAAGTCGCAGAGCCAGATGTCGGCCATCACGGGCGGCATGGGCGGACTGGGCGGCGGCCTGTTCTGATGGATTACTTTGCACCGCCGGTCGAGCGGCTGATCGAGGAATTCGCCCGCCTGCCCGGCATCGGGCAGAAAACCGCGCAGCGGCTGGCGTTCCATGTGCTCGACCTGTCCAAGGAGGAGGCCGAGCGCTTTGCCGACGCCATCCGGGACGCCAAGGCGCACACCTTCACCTGCAAGCGCTGTCAGAACCTGACGGACAGCGAGACCTGCCCGATCTGCGCAGACAAAACGCGCGACCAGCAGACCATCTGTGTGGTCGCCGAGCCGCGCGACGTGATCGCGTTTGAACGCACCAAGGAATATAAGGGCCTGTACCATGTGCTGCACGGCACGCTGTCTCCCATGGGGCACGTCGGTCCGGACGACATCCGCATCCGCGAGCTGGTGCAGCGCGTGGCGGAGGAGGACACAAAGGAGGTCATCCTCGCCACCAACCCGGACACCGAGGGCGAGGCGACCGCGATGTATATTTCGCGGCTGCTGCAGCCGTTCGGCATCAAGATCACCCGGCTGGCCTACGGCATCCCGGTGGGCGGCCATCTGGAATTTGTCGACGAGGTGACGCTCACCCGCGCGCTGGAGGGAAGGCAGGAGCTTTGACGCGCCTGCCGATCCCGGAGGGACGGGGAGCCGCCTCACAAGGCGGGGAAGTACGGCGGATGCCCATTGTCATGGGCGGGAGTGTTCGTCTCCGTAGGGCGCGAGAAGGTGAATTGGACCACAGGTCCAAGAGAAGCTGGCCTGGGCCACGACTCGGCGCGCCGTTCCTTCGGGTTCCGCGACCTCGGCGCGCCATGCCTAAGTATTCGCCTTGAAAGGCGCAACCGAACTGCCCGCGCATCGCGGGCTGGTTTGCGGCCTGCGCGGCCGCACTGCGCACAAGAGGGAAAGGACCGAGGTCCTCTCCCTCTTGCGAATCACCCTCTCTCCTTCAGGA
>CALWJG010000216.1 GCA_944380945.1 uncultured Agathobaculum sp.
CCCGTGCCGCCGCTCACGATTGGCTCGAGCGTTTCGGCAAAGTCCGGCCGGAGCAGCAGCGCGCCGGTGCCCTGCGGGCCAAGCAGCCCCTTGTGACCCGGGACGGACAGCGCGGACAGCTGCAGCGCCGCAAAGTCCAGCGGGAGGTGTCCCGCGGTCTGCGCGGCGTCGAGCGCAAAAGGCACGCCGCGCGCAGCGCAGACCGCGCCCACGGCTTGCGCATCCTGCACCGTGCCGGACACATTGGACGCATGGGCGAGCAGCACCAGCCGGGTATTGGGGCGCAGCATGGCTTCGAGCTGGCCGGTCTGCAGCCGCCCCTGCGCATCGCAGGGGATGCGTTCAAAAGTCACGCCGCGTTTTGCCAGCTGGGTCAGCGGGCGCATGACCGCGTTGTGCTCCATCGCGGAGACCAGCACATGATCGCCCGGCCGCAGGGCGCCTGCGAGCAGCAGGTTGAGCCCCCAGGTGTTGCCCGGGGTCAGGATGACATGCCGGGGATCGGCAAAGCCGAACAGGCGGCCGAGCCGCTGCCGCAGGCGCAGGGTGACGCGCTCGGCCTGCTGCGCGGCCGCATACGAGCCGCGCCCCACCGACGCGCCCACTTCGTCCACATATTCCCGCATGCGCGCCCCGACGCAGGGCGGCTTGGGGAACGAGGTGGCCGCGTTGTCCAGATAGATCGTGTGCATGGATTTCCCTCCCGGCATGGCTTTTTCAACAGTGTAACACACGGCGGCGCAAAAGTAAAACCGCGGTGTTTGCAGTACATATATTGGACACAAAAGGGAGAGTAACATGGGTAAAAACAAACTTCTCGTGCCCGTGACGGGCATAGCCGTCGGCATTGCGGCGCTCCTGCTGACGGCGGCGGGCAACCCCGCCAACATGGGCTTCTGCATCGCCTGCTTCCTGCGGGATATTGCAGGCGGCCTCGGGCTGCACAGCGCGGAAAAGGTGCAGTACCTGCGCCCGGAGATCGTCGGGCTGGTGCTCGGCGCGATGGGCATGGCGCTCGCCGGGCGCGAGTTCCGCGCGCGGGCAGGCTCCGCGCCCGCCCTGCGCTTTGTGCTGGGTATGATCGTGATGGTGGGCGCGCTCGCCTTCCTCGGCTGCCCGCTGCGTATGGTCATCCGTCTGGGCGGAGGCGACCTGACCGCGGTCGCGGGCCTTTTGGGCTTTATCGCAGGCATCGGCGTGGGCGTGCTGTTCCTCAAAAAGGGGTTTTCGCTCGGCCGCGCCTATAAGGTCAAAAAAGCGGACGGGTTCGTGCTGCCGGGCGTGATGCTCGCAGTGCTCGCGCTGCTGATCGCCGCGCCCGCCTTTATCCATTTTTCGCAGTCCGGCCCGGGCGCGAGCCATGCCTACTGGCTGATCTCGCTCGCGGGCGGGCTGGTCGTGGGCGCGCTCGCGCAGAAGAGCCGCCTGTGCATGGCCGGCGGCCTGCGCGACGTGTTCCTGTTCCGCGACTGCCATCTGCTGATCGGCTTTGCCGCGATCTTCGTCACCGTGCTCGCCGGCAATCTGGTGACGGGTCAGTTTGACCCCACGCTCGCCGTGCAGCCCGTGGCGCACCACGACTACCTGTGGAGCTTTCTCGGCATGGCGCTGGCGGGCTGGGGCTCGGTGCTGCTGGGCGGCTGCCCGCTGCGCCAGCTCATCCTCGCGGGCGAGGGCAGCGGCGACAGCGCGGTGACCGTGCTCGGCATGATCGCGGGCGCGGCGCTCGCGCACAACTTCGGCATGGCGGGCAACGCGGACGCCATGACCGACGGCGTGTTCACCGCGGGCGGCGTGGCGGCAAACGGCCGCATCGGCATTGTCATCGGCATCGTGCTGCTGCTCGTGATTTCGATTGCAAACCTGCACAAGGAGGAAAAGGCAAAATGATCGACGCAAGAGGATATTCCTGCCCCATGCCCGTGGTCATGGTGCAGAAGGAGGTCAAGGCGAACGCGCCCCAGACGCTCGAGGTGCTGGTGGACGACCCGTGCGCGGTCGAAAACATCACCCGGTTTGCGGCGAACAACGGCTATGCGGCCTCGTCCCGCCCCAACGGGGAGGACGAATTCGCGCTCACGCTGGTGAAAAAGGCATGAACGAGTACATCGCCACCTTCCACACGCATCTGAGCGCCATGCTGACCTTTGAAGCGCTGCAAAGCGCGGGCTGCCGCGCAAAGATGCAGCCCGTGCCGCGCGCGCTCAGCTCATCCTGCGGCACCTGCGTACGCTTTCAGGCGGAAACCGACTGCCGCGCCCTGCTCGATCAGGATGCGGAGGCGCTGTACGCCGTCGAGCGCGGCGCATACCGCCCGCTGTGGCAGAGCGAGGTGTAGGCATGATGGCGCATCCGATCCTTGCCGTTATCGGCGCGGGCGGCAAAACCACCGCGCTGCGGGCGCTTGCGCGGTCGCTGTCCGGCCGACGCGTGCTTCTGACGACCACGACGCACATCCAGCCCATCGCGCCGCCCGAGATCCGTGCGCTGCTCATCGATCCGGACGAGGCGGCGCTGCGGGATGCGCTCGCCGCGCCCGGCGCGGTCTGCGCGGGCAGCGCCGCCTCCGACGGCAAGCTGGGCGCGCTCGCGCCCGGCCTGTTCCGTGCCGCCGCGCAGGCGGCGGAGGTCACGCTGTGCGAGGCCGACGGCGCGCACCATCGTCCGCTCAAGCTGCACCGGCCGGACGAGCCGGTCGTGCCGCCGGGGACCGCACGCTGCCTGATCGTCGCCGGGCTGTCCGCCTGTGGCCGGCCGGTAGGCGAAGCCGTGCACCGGTATGACCGCCGCCCGGACTGGGCGCATGACCCGCAGCGGCCGGTGGGCGCGGTGGAAGTCCTGTACTGCGTGCGCGAGGCCGCGCGCGCAAGCGGCCTGCCGCAGGACAGGCTGCGCGTATGGCTCAATCAGGCGGATACAGCCGCCCTGCAGGCGCAGGCCGCGCCGGTGGCGCGCATCCTGTCCGCGGAGGGGCTGGAGTGCCGCGCAGGCAGCCTGCGCAGCGAGCCGGACGGCTTTGCGCGCTGGTTTTTGTCCGGTCTGGCAGAAATAT
>CALWJG010000217.1 GCA_944380945.1 uncultured Agathobaculum sp.
ACACTTGACAGCGGTTTGTATAGCCCGTAGGCCTCTGTCCTTATTCCGCCGCCGTGCGGCGATGGAATGAGAGCAAACCCACGCACAGGTCGCGGGTTTTTATGGGGATTGCAGCTTGCTGCAATCCCCATATTTTATGCGCGCCTGCGGCGCGGAGAAGGGGCGGTGGTCACGTCCCTTATTTTGTCTGGAAATGTGCGCGCGGATGGGATATAATATTAGTTAGTTTTGTATACATAAATCTAACGGAATGATGAGGACCGGCGCATGAAGATCATGGTGATAGACGGCAACAGCATTTTGAACCGCGCGTTTTACGGCGTGCGGCAGCTCTCCAACCACGAGGGCCTGCCCACCAACGCGGTCTACGGCTTTCTGGCCACGCTGTTCAAGCTGCAGGACGACGAGCAGCCCGACCGCACGGTCGTGTGCTTTGACGTAAAGGAAAAAACCTTCCGCCATCTGAAGTTTGATTCCTATAAGGCCACCCGCAAGGGCATGCCGGATGAGCTCGCCGCCCAGCTGCCGGTGATGAAGGAAGTGCTGGACGCGATGGGGCTCGTGCGCTGCGAGCTGGCGGGCTACGAGGCGGACGACCTGATCGGCACGATCAGCCGCCGCGCGGACGAGCACGGCGACAGCTGCGTCATCGTCACCGGCGACCGGGACAGCCTGCAGCTGGTCGGCGGCGGGACGACCGTGCGTCTGGTATCGACCCGCATGGGGCAGACCACCTACGAGACCTATGATACCGAAAAGTTTCGCGAAAAATACGGCTTTGACCCGATCTATCTGATCGACCTCAAGGCGCTGATGGGCGACTCGTCGGACAACATCCCCGGCGTGCCGGGCGTGGGCGAAAAGACCGCGCTGCAGCTGCTGCACGATTTCGGCTCGCTGGACGGCGTGTACGCGCATCTGGACGACCCGCGGATCAAAAAGGGCGTGCGCGCCAAGCTGGAAGCCGGCGCGCAGTCGGCGAAGGACAGCTACTGGCTCGCGACCATCGACCGCAGCGCGCCGCTCGAGCTGGATGTGGAAAACCTGCCCGCGGCCAAAATGGACGAGACCGCGCTCTACGAGCTGCTGACCCGGCTGGAATTCAAGAACTTCATCAAGCGTCTGGGCCTGAGCGGCGAGCGCGCCGCGCCCCGCCTGCCCGCGGTCACGCCGCAGCGCATCGGGACGGCCGCTGAGGCGTTCGCGCTGCTGGATGCGCTGACCGCCGCCGACCGGGTGTTCGCGCTCGTGCCCGAAACGCTGGGCGCGCTCTGCCTGCTGGACGGCGATACGGCGAATGTGCTGTTCGCGGACGATTTCGCGGATACGGATTGGGACGCCATCCTGCGCCGCCTGTTCGACGGCTCGATCGAGCTCGTCCTGCACGACGCCAAGCCCGCCGTCGCGGCGCTGCTCGCGCGCGGCATGGACCCGCAGGGCGTCAAATTCGACACCTGTATCGCGGCCTACCTGATCGACCCGACCCAGTCGGGCTACGACCTGCCGCGCGTCGCGCTCGCCTACTGCAATACCGAGCTGCCCGCGCTCGATCTGGACGACCCGGCGGCGGTCTCGCCGCTCGGCGGACAGGAGCAGGCCATGACGGCCTGTGCGCAGCACGTCAGCGCCGTCCGCGCGATCTACGTCGAGGCCGCGGACAAGATCGAGCAGCTCGGCATGCGCCGGCTGTATTACGAGATCGAGCTGCCGCTCCTGCGCGTACTCGCGGAGATGGAGGTGCTCGGCTGCGCGGTCGCGCCGGATGAGCTGCGCGCCTTCGGCGACAAGCTGGACGCGCGCATCGCGGTGCTGGTCGGGCAGATCTACGAGGACGCGGGCGGCGAATTCAACATCAACTCCACCCGCCAGCTGGGCGAGGTGCTGTTTGAAAAGCTCGGCCTGCCCGCGCAGAAAAAGACCAAGACCGGCTACTCGACCAATGTGGACGTGCTCGAAAAGCTCGCGGGCCTGCATCCGATCGTCCCGGCGATTCTGGAATACCGCCAGCTGACCAAGCTGAAGAGCACCTATGTCGAGGGGCTTTTGAAGGTCGTCAGCCCGAGGGACGGCCGCATCCACACCCACTTCCAGCAGACCGTGACCGCCACCGGCCGCCTGTCCTCGACCGACCCGAATCTGCAGAACATCCCGGTGCGCACCGAGCTGGGGCGCGAGCTGCGCCGCATGTTCGTCGCGCCGGATGACGACCATGTGCTGATCGACGCGGACTATTCGCAGATCGAGCTGCGCGTGCTCGCGCATATCTCGCAGGACGAGCATATGATCGCCGCCTTCCGCGCGGGGCAGGACATCCACGCCGCCACCGCGGCCAAGGTCTACCATGTGCCGCTCGAGGAGGTCACGCCGCAGATGCGCTCCTCGTGCAAGGCGGTCAACTTCGGCATCGTCTACGGCATTTCGGATTTCTCGCTCGCGCAGGACATCGGCGTGACCCGCAAGGAGGCGGGCGAGTTCATCCGCACCTACCTCGCCACCTATCCGGGCGTGGCGCACTATATGGACAGCATCAAGGAGAGCGCCCGCGAAAAGGGCTATGTGACCACGCTGTTCGGCCGCCGCCGCGCGCTGCCCGAGCTGCAGAGCCGCAATTTCAACATCCGTTCGTTCGGCGAGCGCGTGGCGATGAACACGCCCATCCAGGGCACGGCGGCAGACATCATCAAGATCGCCATGGTGCGCGTGCGCGACCGCCTGCTGCGCGAGGGGCTGGAGAGCCGCCTGATCCTGCAGGTGCACGACGAGCTCATCCTCGAAGCGCCCAAAGCCGAGCAGGAGACCGCCATGCGCCTGCTCCGCGAGGAGATGGAGGCCGCGTTTCCGATGGACGCACCGCTGGTGGCCGAGGCCAAGGCGGGGCGGAGCTGGTACGACACCAAATAGTCTCGTTTACAAGGCGCTTTGCGCCTTGTAAACGAAAGGGACGCACCGCGCGGGGCGCGGATGCGTCCCGGGCGAGAAAAAGTTCCGACGAGCGAAACTTTTTCTC
>CALWJG010000218.1 GCA_944380945.1 uncultured Agathobaculum sp.
GGCTCGGGCAAGACCCGGGCGCTCGCGCGGCGGTATGCCTATCTGGTCGATGCGCTGGGCGTCCTGCCCAGCCATATCCTGTGCGTGACCTTTACCAACAAGGCGGCCAGCGAGATGCGGCAGCGCATCCATCAGCTGATCGGGGACAACGACGCAGGCTATATCTGCACCTTCCACAGCTTTTGCGTCTCGGTGCTGCACGAGGACAGCCACGCGGTGCAGTACCCCAAAAACCTGATGGTGCTGGACAATGCGGATATCAACGCCATGCTGCAGATCGTGTATGAAGAGCGCGGGCTGACGCTGCGGGATATGACGTTTGCCGATGCGCGCGATATGATCGAGATACAGAAGCTCTATAAGAAGCCGGAATATTACCGCGACCTGATCGCCATGCCGCTCGACACGCTGCATGAAAAGTATCAGAATGCGGCGGGCACGGATGATATCATTTTTAACGGCTATCTGTACCAGCAGAAAAAGTGCTTTGGTCTGGATTACAACGACCTGATCAAGTTTACGCTTTACATCTTCGAGCAGCACGAGGACATCCGCCGCAAATGGCAGGAGCGGCTGGAATACATTATGATCGACGAATTTCAGGACATCGACGAGCTGCAGTATAAGCTCATGCTGGCGCTGTGCGGTTATCACAAAAACCTGTTCGTGGTCGGCGATCCGGATCAGACCATTTACACCTGGCGCGGGGCAAACATCAAATACCTGCTCGATCTGGACAAGGAGTTTCCGGATTGCCAGACCATCCTGATGATGACCAACTACCGCTCGACGCCGCAGGTGCTGCGCGCAGTCAACGCGCTGATCGATAAAAATGTGCACCGGATCAAAAAAGAGCTGCTCCCGACCTTGCCGGACGGACAGCCGGTGCTGTATCACCATTCGGAGAGCGCCGTTCGCGAGGCGGCGTGGATCGCGGCGCAGATCAAGGCGCTGCGCGCGCAGGGCGTGCCGCTGCGCGACATCGCCGTGCTCTACCGCGCGCATTATATCACGCGCGCCCTCGAAGAGGTGCTGCGCGGGCAGGAACTGCCCTATGTGATTTACAGCGGCACGCAGTTCTTTGACCGGAAGGAGATCAAGGACGCCTTGTCCTATCTGCGGATGATCGCGTACAAGGACGATCTTTCCTTTGCGCGCATCGCCAATGTGCCGCGGCGGCAGCTGGGCGTCAAACGGATGCGGTTTTTGCGGGAATATGCGGCGCAGAACGACTGCACGCTCTATCAGGCGCTGCAGCGCAATCTGGAGCACGAGGCGCTCCGCGGGGCGGACGCACGGCGGTTTATCGCGCTGATCGAGGAGTTCTCCGCCTCGTATGCGGGCAGGCCGGTCTCCGAGGTGCTTGCCGCGCTGCTGAACCGCAGCGGCTACGAGGAAATGCTGCGCACCGAGGGCAGTCAGGAGCGGCTGGACAATCTGGCCGAGCTCAAGCAGTCGGTCTATGAGTATGAGACCACCTGCGGCGAGGAGTGCACGCTGGAGGATTATCTGGCGCATGTCGCGCTGTTTTCCAATCAGGACGCGGCGACGGACAAAGAAGCGGTCAAGCTCATGACCATCCACACGGCAAAGGGGCTGGAATTTCCCTATGTGTTCCTGTGCAGTCTGGTCGAGGGCGTGCTGCCGTCCAAGCGGGCGATGACCCTGCCGGGCATGGAGGAGGAGCGGCGGCTGGCATTTGTGGCCATGACGCGGGCGGAGAAGGGCCTATACCTTTCGGACAACGAGGAGCAGGCGGCCCGCGTGCCCTCGCGTTTCATCCTTGACATCGGCCCCGGCCTGCTGGAATACACGAGCGAGCTGCCGGACAGTCTGGTCCGTGAGGCGGAAAAGTATATCGCCGGCAGCGAGCGGGCGATGCGTGAGCTCGCCGCAGAGCCTGATTTCAAAGCAGGGGACCGGATCGAGCATTTCGCGTTCGGCAGAGGGACCATACAGGAGGTCGACCGAACCGAACGCGCCTATCTTGTGCGCTTTGACCAGATGCCGACGCCGCGCAGGATCTCCTTCCGCGTCAGGCTGCAGCGGGCAGGAAGCAGGTGACGGCATGCGTTCTGCCGCGGCAGGGGAGGATACCGCGCTTTTCTCGCGGTTTTTCCAGCTTTAACCGGCGCATTCGCCGTCTTTTCTTGACAGGCTCCGGATTCGATGCTACTATAATTGAATAGGTACTCATGTATTGCGGGAGGGATAGGATTGTCTGCAACACCACGGACAGAGGCGGTCGAATGCTGTGAGGAACATGTCGTCCACACTGCTGCGGTCGATCTGGCGCGCAGCGCCATGCCGGACGAGGAGATCACTTCCGCTGCATCGGATTTTTTCAAAGCATTTTCTGATAAGACCCGGCTGCGTATCCTGACAGCGCTCGCGCAGGAGGAGCTCTGCGTATGCGATATTGCCGCGCTGCTGGGGATGAGCCAGTCTGCAATCTCGCATCAGCTTCGGTTTCTCAAGCAGGCGCGTCTGGTCAAGAGCAGAAAAAGCGGAAAAACCGTGTATTATGCCTTGTGCGACGACCATATCCAGGTCATTCTGGCGCAGGGGATCGCACATGTGCAGGAGGGGTAGTGAAATGAGCGATAACAAGAACCGCATTCCCGGCCAGATCGAGCTGGAGGATGCGCGGCTGTCTGCGGAGAATACATCCGGCGCGCAGAGCGCGGAGGAGCTTCTCGCGCAGGTGGATGAACAGATCAGCGAGATCGACAGCATCCTGTCCGATCTGGAGGGCAGCACTGCACCGGTGCAGCCGGGGGAAACGGCCGGCGAGACGCAGGCTGAACAGGAACCGGACATGGATCAGGTCGCGTTTGTGCTGCCGTCTGACGAACCGCAGGAAGAAACGGCAGAAGCTGCTGCGGCAGCAGAGCCGGAGACGGCAGAACAGCCTGTGCAGCCGGAGGAAGGCGAACAAACCGCCGCACCGGAGACAGCGGAAACCGCTGCACCGGAAGCGCAGGCGCAGCCCGAGCAGGC
>CALWJG010000219.1 GCA_944380945.1 uncultured Agathobaculum sp.
TTTTAGGGGGAATTTGTTTGACCGCTGTATATGCCATTCGGGTGGATGCCGTCAATCCGGACGACAGCGCATCCCGCGCGCGGCTGTCGCGCAGCAGGCTGGAGCAGATCGACCGCCGCCGCGGCGCGGCGCGGGCGCAGGGCTTTGCCGCTTCGCTGCTGCTGGAACACGCGGTCACGCAGCTGTATCCGTCCATCGTGCATCCGCTGCACGTTTCGATCGCCGAGGGCGGCAAGCCCTATCTGGTCAGCGAGCCGGGCGTGCACTTCAGCCTGTCCCACTCCGGCGACTGGGCGGTCTGCGCCATCGGCGACCATCCGCTGGGCGTGGACATCGAAAAATGCGAACCCGGCCGGCCGGACATCGCCTCGCGCTTTTTCCACCGGGATGAGGTGCGCTACCTCAACTCGCTCCTGCCCTCCATGCGGGAGGATGCGTTCTACAAGCTGTGGACGCTCAAGGAGAGCTTTGTCAAAGCCACCGGCCGCGGCATGGACCTGCCGCTGCGCAGCTTCTGCGTCGACATCCGGCGCAGCGCGCCGCAGTTGACGTGCGACGAGGTGTCCGGCGCGTTTTCGCTGTTCCTGCCCGACTTTCCCGTCGACCGCGATTACCGTCTGGCCCTGTGTGTCGAGCAGGCCGGCGCGGAGCCGCCCGAGCTGTATGTGCTGCGCTGACGCAGCATTTACCGCAATCAAAAAGGACGATGTGCGTTTGACACATCGTCCTTTTCCGTTATCTGCTGTTTTTACGCCCGATGCTCATAGGCCGCGCGCACGGCGGTAGCGAGCTGGTCCGAGCAGCTCGTGCCCTTGCCGTTGCAGGAGATGCCCTTGAAATAGCCCTCGATCTGCTCGACGGTCATGCCCTCGACCACCCGGCTGATGGCCTGCAGGTTGCCGTTGCAGCCGCCGAGGAAGGACACGTTGTGCACGGTGTCCCCATCCAGATCGAACGAGATCTTCATCGGGCAGACCCCGCGCGGCCGGTAATCAAAATGTTCCATATCCATATCCCTTCCTGTCCGTTTGGTCAAAGCAGCGTGCGGATGTAGTCGGCCGCCTGCGCGAAGGTCGCCGCCTCGGTATAGGGGCGGTCGTCCGCGGGCTGCGGCAGCTCTGTCCAGTTGAGCCAGACGCCGCGGATGCCCACATCCATGGCGCCCTGCACGTCATGCCGGAAATTGTCGCCCACCATGACGGCCTCGTGCGGCAGGCAGCCGCACTTGTGCAGCGCCAGCCAGAAGATCGCGGCGCCGGGCTTGTCCATGCCGGCTTCCTCGCTCGACACCAGATAGTCGATCCTGCCGCCCAAACCGAGCCGCTCCAGCTTTTCCATCTGGATGTCGGCCAGCATATCCGTGCACACCGCGGTTTTGACGCCCGCCTGCCGCAAATCGTCCAGCAGTTCGGCCACGCCCGGGCGGATCTCCATTTTGGAAAACACCGCCTCCCAGTACACGCGGTGCGCCTGCCGCGCATAGCGGACCGCATCCAGCCCCATGGCCTCGAGCGCGCCCTGCGCGCCCAGCACCCGGTCGTGGATGGGCGGCATGCCGGGCTGCTGCCGGGCCAGCTTTTTGCGGCTGCGGCGGAACGCGTCGGCAAACGCCGCGCCGGATACGCCGAGCGTCTCCTCCGCCCAGACGGCGAGCCGCTCGTAGGCATAGGCGTCGCCCGCCTGAAAGCTGGTGTACAGCGTGTCATCCAGATCGAAAAAAACTGCTTTTAATCCCATAAATCCCTCACAAAAGTTTTTCGTTGTAAACCGCGCGGCTGCCGCCCACAAATTTGGCCCGGCGGCGCGCACACAGCAGCACGGCCTGACCGATGTGCTTGACCTCGATGCGCAGCGGCACCACGACCGGCTTGATGTGCATGCCGATCAGCGTGCCGCCCACGTCCATGCCCGCGGACGCGGACTGCTTGAGGCTGTCCACCGCGACCGGGTCGGCAAAGCGCTTATAGGCGGTCGTTGCAAACGAGCCGCCCGCCTTGGGCTGCGGTATGACATTGACCTCGTCGAGCATAAAGCGCTCGCACGCGGCGCGCTCGACCACCAATGCGCGGTTGAGGTGCTCGCAGCACTGGGCGGCGAGGTAGATGTTCCGCGCGGACAGCACGCCATAGATCCCTTCAAACACGGCCTCGGCTACCTCGACAGACGAGTGCGAACCGATTTTCTCGCCCTGGATCTCGCTGGACGAGCAGCCGACCACGAACAGATCGCCTGCGCGCAGCTTGGCTGCGTCGCAGACCTGCTCCGCCGCCTTTGCGGCCTGTTCCCTGATTTCAGAAAGCTCCATTTTTCATGCCTCCTT
Source organism: uncultured Agathobaculum sp. (assembly GCA_944380945.1). Taxonomy (GTDB): domain Bacteria; phylum Bacillota; class Clostridia; order Oscillospirales; family Butyricicoccaceae; genus Agathobaculum. The sequence continues at coordinate 2,321 of CALWJG010000219.1, forward strand.
TGGTAAGTATAGTATAGCACACTTTGCAGCGGGCTGCACCGTCTTTTTTCGCGCGGCATACAATGGGATTGAGGCGAGGCCTCAAACCGTTTCAAGCAAGGAGCAACCGCTTTATGACTATGCCAAACAATGGGGCGGATCAGGCGCTGCCTGCGGACAGCATTGATCCCCGCCTGCTCTCGCTCGCCATGGCCTTTGTGCCGGCGCAGGAGTTCGGCACACCCTACGACCCGACGCTGGCTTTCAGCCGGGGCACGATCTTCCCCGCGCTCGACAAGCCCTTTCTCGGAGAGGAGGCTGTGCCGCAATGAACGAACGCGAAAAGCTGCTCGGCCGCGTGCGGATGTATGATTTCGCACTCGTCGACGCGATGGAGTATCTGGACGGCCACCCGGAAAACACCGCCGCGCTCGCGTATTACAGCGAGATGCGCACCGCCTATGATCAGGCGGCCGCAGAGTATGAGGACGCGTTCGGTCCGCTGACCGCCCGCGAGGTCGACACCCGTGTTGGCCGCTGGCGCTGGATCGACGACCCGTGGCCGTGGGAAGGAGGGGCTGACTGATGTGGTCTTACGATAAACGACTGCAGTTCCCGGTCAATATCAAAAATCCCGATCCGCAGACGGCGAAGATCGTGATAACACAGCTGGGCGGACC
>CALWJG010000220.1 GCA_944380945.1 uncultured Agathobaculum sp.
GGGTGGCAGCTATTCCCCTCCATGCTGCAACAGCAAGTGGGTGGCATCCGCAAAGCGGGACAACGCCTTTACGCGCGCAGCGCGTCCTGAAGGGAAAGGGGATGATTGACAAGAAGGGGGAAACCGCAGGTGTCTCCTTTCTTGCCCGCAGTGCGGCCGCGCACACCCGCCGCAGCGGGCGTCCAGCGAGCAACCGCCGCGCAGCGGCGGCTCTTAGCGAGTCGGAGGCCGCGCTCCTGCCCGTTGGGAGCGGGCACCCCCTCCGCCCTGTCGGGCGAATACGCAAGAATGGCGCGCCGAGGTCGTCGCGCCCTACGGGGCGGTTTCCCACGCCCAAGGGGCGGGCAGCCGACCTGACGGGACCTCTCCGTCAGCGCCTGACGGCGCTGCCACCTCCCCTCGAAGGGGAGGCAGGATGGGTCGTGCAGGCGGCATTTGTGGTAACGCGCACGCGCGGGATTCTTCGTTCCACTTCGCTTCGCTCAGGATGACAAGCGAAAGGGGCGCGCAATGCGCGCCCCTACGGGTGCAGCCCGCGAAGGGCTGAAAGGTTCCGCGATGCCTTGCCAAGGCATCCCTCACTCTGTCACGGTGGTGGCAAACGCCAGCGTTTCGCTCTGGCCGGGCTGCAGCACGCGCACGCCCTGCTTGCGCTCGATCGCGTGGTCGAGGTGCACGCCGTCCGGCAGCGTGCTCCACGGCTCGAGGCAGACGAACGGCACGTCGAAATCCTTGTACGGGCTCCAGACCGCGAAATAGTCGAAATCCGCAAAGTCCATGGTCACGCGGCGGCTGTTCTTCACGCAGCCGATCGACGCGCGGCGCACGGGCAGCCCCTCGGTCATCACCGCGTCGTCCGCGAACAGCGCGCGGCTGATGGGCAGGCGGCCCTCGGTGAGCGGCAGGTCGATGCGCGCCTCGGTGAGCATGACGGCCTCGTCGGTCACGATGCGGTGCAGCTTATCCGTTCCCTCAAAGGCGACATAGTAGTCCGTGATCTGCTCGCCGGGCAGCCAGCACAGGGTGTAGGCGTCGTGCCCGCCGACCTCGTAGTACATCGGCGTGTCGCTGCGGTTCTCGGTGATGTGCTCCTTTTTGAGCGTCGCGCCGTCCAGCGTGTAGCGCAGCGTGCACCGGAAGTCCCACGGGTACATCTTTTTGGTGTAGTCGCTCGGCTCCAGCGTAAACGACACGCAGGTATCGCTCTGACGCGCTGCCTGCCATTCCAGATCGCGGCCGAAGCCGTGCTGGGTGATCTCATACGGCCGGCCGGACACGGTGTAAGTCTTGTCCTTGAGCCGCCCGACGATCGGAAACAGCACGGGCGCATGGCGCTTCCACGCCGCGGGGTCGCCCTGCCAGACGTATTCCGTGCCGGTCGCCTTGCTGCGCAAGCTGGACAGCTCCGCGCCCATCTCGTTGATCTCCACCCGGAACAGACTGTTTTCCAATACCTGCATGATGATCTCCTCCCCGTTGTGTGTTGCTTTCAGCATACCCGCTTTGGCCGGGGAAGTCAATCCGGGATGGTATTTTCTGTGCATCCCTACAAAAACACACCCATCCGCTTGACGTTTTCGCTACTTTGCAATACAATATAGTTACTACCTTGTATTGCAAGGCAGCAGGGATTTCCCACCGAAAGGAGGCGCGCGCATGATCCCGTCCCAGATGCTCAAGGGCACGCTCGAGGGCTGCATCATGGCGGTCATCAGCCGCCAGCCGACCTACGGCTACGAGATCACGCAGAAGCTCGCGGATTACGGCTTCGGCCCGATCGCCGAGGGCACGGTCTATCCCCTGCTGCTGCGGCTGGAGAAAAACGGGCTGGCGCGCGCGGAATACCGTGCCTCCGAGGTCGGCCCCCGGCGCAAGTATTATATGCTGACCGAAAAGGGACAAGCCGAGCTCGCCGCCTTCCTCGCCAGCTACCGCGAGCTGACGGGCGCGGTCGGCCGGCTGCTGGACGAGATAGGAGAATGACAGCGTGCGTTTGCGCCCGCCCGCTGCACCGACTGAAAACAGAAAGGAGAATCCCTATGAGCAACCGAACCCGAGCGCTGTGGGAGGAAAACCGCAAAGCGGCGCGTTCTCTGTCCCAGGCTTCCAACATTGCGCTGGACGACATCTCCGAGCGGCTGCGCGCCGTGCCCATCAGCGCATACCAGATCGAGACCGTGCGGCAGGACGTCATCCGCATGCTGGCGGACGCCGAAGCGCGCGGCGCGTCGCCCAAGGACGTGCTCGGCGAGGACTACGGCGCGTTCTGCGACAGCGTGCTCGAAGCGCTCCCCAAGCCGCCCGCGTGGTATTCGTTCCTCCTCTCGCTGCGCAGCCTGCTGCGGCTCTTCGTGCGGTGTTCCGTGGTCTCGCTGGTCATCCACCTGCCGGAGAACATGACAGGCGTGCGGCAGAACTATACGCCGTTCGACCTGCCGGAAAGCGTCCGCCAGATCGCCGACCCGCAGCACTTCACCATCACGGTGGGCTTTTTGATCGGCTGGGCGCTCCTGCTGATCGCCATGTATGTCATGTCGGTCTGGCATGTGGATACCGCCGGACGCCGGCGCACCGGCTCGGAATCCATGCTGAACGTCCTGCTCTATGCGCTGCTTTTGGCCGCTATGGTCGGGGTGGGCGTGCTGTTCCCGCACGAGCTGTTCCGGGTACACATTTCCATTGTGCTTGTGGTGCTGGCCGCGCTGTACGGGCTTTACAAGCTGCTGGACGCCAAGCTGGATTAAAAAAGCGCGGCAGCGGTATTGCGGGCAACCGTTCCGCAGGGCAGCGCCCGTCCCGGCTCCCCTTTGAGGGGAGGCAGGAACGGCGGGAGCAGACCACATCCGTGGCAGCGCGCAAGCGCGGGATTCTTCGCTCCACTTCGTTCCGCTCAGAATGACAAATAAGCAGTCATTCCGCGGTGCGCTCTCTCCTTTGTCATCCTGAGGAGCGCAGCGACG
>CALWJG010000221.1 GCA_944380945.1 uncultured Agathobaculum sp.
CGGTCAGCGCCTGCCGCAGATGGCGGCGGGCGGAAAACAGGCGGGATTTGACCGTCCCCTCGGTCACGCCGAGCGTGCGCGCGATCTCCTTGACCGGCAGGTCGTCGAAGTAGTACAGCACGATCACCGTGCGCCGCTTCTCGTCCAGCGCGTACAGCGCCTCGTACAGCTGCCGCTGCTCCTCGGTGCGCAGCACGGCGGACAGCGCGCTCTCGCCCTCGCCGGTCTCGAAAAATTCCGCGACCGGGGTCTCGCGCTTTGCCTTGCGGCAGTATTTCCACGCCGCGCGCGTGAGCGTCCTGAGCAGCCACGGCCGGAACTTCGACCCGTCCTTCAGCGAGCCGATCGACCGCACCGCGGTCACGAACGCCTCCTGCGTCAGGTCCTCGCCGTCCGTCCGGCTGCCGGTGATCAGGCAGGCGACGCGGTACGCGTCGTCCTTGTAGCGCGCATAGAGCGCGTCGAACGCCTGCATGTCGCCCTTCTGCATCCGGCGGACCAGTTCTTCATCCGTCATGGGTCATTCTCCTTTGTTCGTTTCGGTGCTCCCGTGAATAAGAGCACCGGGGCGGCCGGTCGGTTCACGAAAAACCGAAATTTTTTCGCCCGCCTGTTGTGCGGGGGCACCTGACAATAAGAGGCGCCCTGCCGGCAATCGGTTCATATCAGACACTTAGCACGTTTTTGTATATTGTGTTCGTTATCATCTTCCGCTATAATGGTGTCACGATCATATTTCAGCATACCGCAGAAAAGGGGCGCTGTCCATGGACAAGCAGGCATTTTTTAACGGAACGGTGTTCGACGCCTACCGCTGGTTCGGCGCGCACCTCGAGGGGGATACCGCCGTGTTCCGCACCTTTGCGCCGAACGCCGCCCGCATCACGGTGACGGGCGCGTGCAACGGCTGGGGTGAGACCGACCTTGTTCAGGACGGCCGCAGCGGCTTCTGGGAGGGCCGCGTGACCGGCGCGGCGGCGGGCCAGTTTTACAAATACCGCATCTATGCCGCGAACGGCACGGTCACCGAGCACTGCGACCCCTACGGCTTTGCGATGGAGCTGCGGCCGGGCTGCTGCTCGGTGCTCACCGACCCGGACGAATATGCCTTCGGGGATGAGCAGTGGATGGGCTCGCGCACCGCGTCGCCCGACGCGCCGCTCAATATCTACGAGATGCACCCCGGCTCATGGAGGCGGAACCCGGACGACGAAAACGGCTGGTACCGCTATGATGAACTGGCCGGCCTGCTCATCCCGTACCTCAAGGAGAACGGCTTTACGCATGTCGAGTTCCTGCCCTTGTCTGAGCACCCGTTCGACGGCTCATGGGGCTACCAGAATACAGGCTTTTTCGCCCCGACCGCGCGCTACGGCACGCCCGCCCAGCTCAAAACGCTGATCGACCGCCTGCATCAGGCGGGCATCGGCGCGATCATGGACTTCGTCCCCGTGCACTTCGCGGTGGACAGCTACGGCCTTGCGCGCTACGACGGCACGCCGCTCTATGAGTATCCGCATGTCGACGTGGGCGAGAGCGAGTGGGGCAGCTACAACTTCATCCACTCGCGGCGCGAGGTGCGCTGCTTTCTGCAGTCCGCGGCCGACTACTGGCTGACCGAGTTCCACTTTGACGGCCTGCGCATGGACGCGGTCTCCCGCCTGATCTACTGGCAGGGCGACCCGGCGCGCGGCGTCAACGGCGACACGCTGGAATTCCTCAGAGGGATGAACGCAGGGCTCAAGGCCCGCCACCCCACCGCCCTGCTGATCGCGGAGGACTCGACCGCCTACCCCGGCGTGACCCGCCCGGTGGACGAGGGCGGGCTGGGCTTTGACTGCAAATGGGACCTCGGCTGGATGCACGACACGCTCGAATATTTCCAGACCCCGCCGGACGAGCGCCCGCTGCACCGCGGCAAGCTGCTGTTCTCGATGGAATACTTCCCGAACGAGCGCTACCTGCTCCCCCTGTCGCACGACGAGGTCGTGCACGGCAAGGCGGCGGTCGCGCAGAAGATGTGGGGCGCGGACCTGCGGGACAAATACGCGCAGGCGCGCGCGTTTTACCTGTATATGTTCGCCCATCCGGGCAAAAAGCTCAATTTCATGGGCAACGAGCTCGGCCTGCGCACCGAATGGAGCGAGGCCGCGGCGCTGGACTGGACGTATGCGGACGGGCCGTTCCACCTGTTTTTCCGCGTGCTCTGCCAAACCTACTGCGCGCACCCCGCCCTGCACTGCGACTACGCGGCGGACGGCTTCCGCTGGCTGCCCGCTGATCCGGATGCGCCCTGCGTGTTCGCCTTCGAGCGCCGCGGCGCGGGCGAAACGCTGCTGGCGGTGTGCAACTTCGCGGACGCGCCCTATACCTTTGCCGCGCCGGCCGGCGCGGCGCTCGTGCTGCACACCGACTGGCCGCAGTTCGGCGGCGACCCGGATGACGGCGCGCTGCTGGCGGAGGATACGCTCGCCCTCCCGGCTTTCTCCGCCGCCCTGCTGCGCCTTGCCTGACCCGCACCTTTCCCGCGCCCGGCGCTTTTCCAAAATTCCGAGGGCGTGTACCTCGGAATTTTAACCAACAGAAAAACGCACCGAAAACGAGATTTCCGGTGCGTTTTTTTGCAAAATACTTCCTCTGTTCCAGCCTGTACGCCTGAAACGACTTGCTTTACGGCTCCAGCCGGTTCATATCGCGCGGGAACATGGATGCGTCGCGCACGTTGTTCAGGCCGAGCAGCTGCATGGTCAGGCGCTCCAGACCGATGCCGAGGCCGCCGTGCGGCGGCATGCCGTACTTGTGCAGCATGGTGAAGGACTCGAACAGCTCCGCGTTCATCTTGCGCGCTTCGAGCTTGTCCATCTGCTCCTGATAATCGTGGATGCGCTGGCCGCCGGTCGTGATCTCCAGACCGCGGAACAGCAGG
>CALWJG010000222.1 GCA_944380945.1 uncultured Agathobaculum sp.
CTCCGCCTTGGCAAGGCGGCCACCACAGTATCATCCGAAAAGAGGAACCGCCTATGTTTGAAAAACTGAATGCGCTGTCCCAGCGCATGGACGAGCTGGAGGCCCGCCTCGCCGAGCCGGGGCTGTACGACGACCCCGGCCGCGCGGCCAAGCTCCTCAAGGAGCGCAACGAGCTCGAGCCGATCGTGCAGGCGTTCCGCGCCTACCGGGACGCGCAGCGGGCGCAGGACGAGGCGCTCGAGATGCTGTCCGACCCGGAGATGAAGGAGCTCGCGCAGGAGGAGCTCCAGCAGGCCAAGGCCGATCTGGCGCGGCTGGAGGAGGAACTCAAGGTGCTGCTGCTGCCCAAGGACCCCAACGACGAGAAAAACATCTTCGTCGAGATCCGCGGCGGCGCGGGCGGTGAGGAGAGCGCGCTGTTCGCCGCGGACCTGTACCGCATGTACACCATGTACGCGGATAAACGCGGCTGGCAGACCGAGGTGATGAACGCCTCGGAGACCGAGCTGGGCGGCTACAAGGAGATCGTGTTCCGCGTGGCGGGCGACCGCGTGTATTCCCGCCTCAAGTTCGAGAGCGGCGTGCACCGCGTCCAGCGCGTGCCCGAGACCGAAAGCCAGGGCCGCGTGCACACCTCGACCACCACGGTCGCCGTGCTGCCCGAGGCCGAGGAGGTCGACTTCTACCTCGACCCGAACGACCTGCGCATCGACACCTTCCGGTCATCCGGCGCGGGCGGCCAGCATATCAATAAAACGTCCTCGGCCATCCGCATCACGCACATCCCGACCGGCACGGTCGTCGAGTGCCAGGACGAGCGCAGCCAGCACAAAAACCGCGACAAGGCCATGCGCGTGCTGCGCAGCCGGCTGTACGAGGCCGAGGTCGAAAAGCAGCAGGCCGCCATCGCCGCCGACCGCAAAAGCCAGGTCGGCACGGGCGACCGCTCGGAACGCATCCGCACCTACAATTTCCCGGAAAACCGCGTGACCGACCACCGCATCAAGCTGACGCTCTACAAGCTCGACCAGTTCCTGAACGGCGATCTGGACGAGGTGCTGGACGCGCTCATCGCCGCGGACACCGCGGAAAAGCTCAAGGAACAGAGCGAAACCTGACCCCCATCCCCGAAAGGAGAGGCAAAATGAACGAACTTTCTGCACTCTGGCAGTCCGCGCCCTGGCTGGTGGCCGGCGGCGCGCTGGTCGCGATCAATCTGGTGCTGCTCGCGCTCAGGATCACCAAAAAGCTGATCGTGCTCGCGGTCGGCGCGGCGCTGATCGCCGTCGGGCTGTACACCGGCGTCATTCAGGCGCCCGAGGCGCTGCTCGCGCTGCCGTTCTCCGGCCTGATTTAACAGTGCCGTCACAAAATAACGCCCCTGTACCGCTATCATAAGGGCGGGAGGGATCTGTATGAAGCTATTTCTGTTTTTGGCCGTGCACAGCGGCCTTGGGCTGGCGCTGCTCGGCGTTCTGGCCTTTTTGACCGGCAGCATTTTGCTGTTCGCCGGCAAGGTGCGGCGGCGCGGCTGGTTCGTGTCGATCGCGCTGTGCCTGCTGCTGTTTGGCGGCGGCTTGTACCAGGCCAACGATTTCTTCGCCCTCGGCATTGGCGTGCCGCGGGACTTTTCTGCGGAAAACTGGGCGCAGACCGCCCCGGCCGACCGGCACTTCCTGCTGCCCAGTCTGGAGGAGCAGGTCGAGCTGGTGGGCATGCGGGCGGACGAGGCGCGCGCCCTGCTGGGCGCGCCGGATTACGCGTCGAACGACACGCGGATGGCCTACATCGTGGACAGCGACTGGCTGGACTATGTCGTGCTCGACCTCAAAATCGAAAATGGGATCATCACGGAAATGCGCACCGGACTGCTGTCCTGATTCCCACTGATGGAAGTGTATCAAATGAAAACAATCATGTTATCCCCACAAAAAGATGAAAACGCGGTGAAAACTGCCGCATCCCTGATTTTGCAGGGCGAAGTGGTGGGCATGCCCACGGAGACCGTATACGGGCTGGCGGCAAACGCGCTGAATGGGGAAGCAGTGGCAAAAATATTCCGCGCAAAGGGGCGGCCGCAGGACAACCCGCTGATCGTCCACATCGCGGACTTTGACCAGATCTACGATCTGTGCCCGGCGGTGCCGCCGCAGGCCAAGGCGCTGGCCGACACGTTCTGGCCCGGCCCGCTGACCATGATCGTGCCCAAGGGGGACTGCATCCCGGACGAGGTCTCCTGCGGGCTGGACACGGTGGGCATCCGCCTGCCGTCGCACCCGCTGGCGCGCGCGCTCATCCGCGCGGCGGGCGTGCCGCTGGCCGCGCCCTCGGCCAACACCTCCGGCCGGCCGTCCACCACCACCGCAGAGCACGTTTTGCGCGATATGGACGGCAGGATCGCCGCGATCCTGGACGGCGGGCCGTGCGGCGTGGGCGTGGAGTCCACGGTCGTCACCCTCGCGCTGGACAAGCCCCGCCTGCTGCGGCCGGGCGGCGTCACGCTCGAGCAGCTGCGCCGCGTGCTGGGCGAGGTGGACGTCGACCGCGCGCTGTATGAGAAGATCGGCGACGACGTCCGGGTGTCCGCCCCGGGCATGAAATACCGCCACTACGCGCCCAAGGCGCCGGTGACGGTCGTGCGCGGCGACCCACAAAAGACGGCGGAATACATCAAGGCGCATATCAGCGGCGCCACCGGCGTGCTGTGCTTTGACGAATACAGGGACTGGTTCCCCACCTGCGTGGTCGAGTGCTTCGGCTCACAGGACGACCTTGCCGCGCAGGCGCGCGAGGTGTTCGACCGCCTGCGCGCGTTCGACGACACGGACGTGACGCAGATCTGGGCGCAGTGCCCCTCGGACGAGGGGCTGGGGCTGGC
>CALWJG010000223.1 GCA_944380945.1 uncultured Agathobaculum sp.
TAAAGCGCGCCTGCAACCCGTTCGGCGGCATGCGCATGGTGCGCGAGGCGTGCAAGGCCTACGGCTACGAGGTCTCCCCTCAGATCGAAGAGGAGTTCAAATATCACAAAACGCACAACGACGGCGTGTTCTCCGCCTACACCAAGGACGTGCGCGAGGCGCGCCATGTCGGCCTGCTGACCGGCCTGCCGGACGCCTACGGCCGCGGCCGCATCATCGGCGACTACCGCCGCGTGGCGCTGTACGGCGTGGACCGCCTGATCGCGGAAAAGCAGCGCGACAAGGACGCGCTCGGCGCGGTCCCGACCACGGAAGCCGAGATCCGCACGGCGGAGGAGCTTTCCGACCAGATCAAAGCGCTGCAGGACATGGTCAAAATGGCCGCGTCCTACGGGTTTGACATCTCCCGCCCGGCGGAAAACGCAAGGGAAGCCGTGCAGTGGCTGTATTTCGGCTATCTGGCGGGCATCCGCGAGCAGAACGGCGCGGCGATGAGCCTGGGCCGCACCTCGACCTTCCTCGACATCTACTTCGAGCGCGACATCAGGGCCGGCCTCCTGACCGAGTCCGAGGCGCAGGAGATCATGGACGACTTCGTGCTGCACCTGCGCATGGCGCGCCACCTGCGCACGCCCGAATACAACGAGCTGTTCGGCGGCGACCCGATGTGGATCACCGAGGCGGTCGGCGGCGTGGGCGAGGACGGCCGCCACATGGTCACCAAAAACAGCTACCGCATGCTCAACACGCTTTACAACCTGAATCCCGCGGCCGAGCCCAACCTGACCGTGCTCTGGAGCGAGCGCCTGCCCGAGAACTGGAAGAAGTTCATCGCCAAGGTGTCGATCGACACGGACGCCCTGCAGTACGAGAACGACGACGTCATGCGCCCGCACTTCGGTGACGATTACGCCATCGCCTGCTGCGTGTCCGCGATGCGCGTGGGCAAGGACATGCAGTTCTTCGGCGCGCGCGCCAACATCGCCAAGCTCATGCTGCTGGCGATCAACGGCGGGCGGGACGAGATCAAGTTCGAGCAGGTCGGCCCGGAAATGCCGGTCATGGCGGGCGACACGCTCGACTATGACGAGGTCTGCCGCCGCATGGACTTCTACCGTCCGTGGCTGGCCAAAACCTATATCTCGGCCATGAACACCATCCACTATATGCACGACAAGTATGCCTACGAGAAGAGCCAGATGGCGCTGCACGACACGGACGTGCGCCGCCTGATGGCGTTCGGCATCGCGGGCATGAGCTGCATGGCGGACTCGCTCTCCGCGATCAAGTACGCCAAGGTGCACCCGGTCCGCGACGCGGAGACCGGCATTATCGTCGATTTCGAGATCGAGGGCGACTTCCCCAAGTTCGGCAATGACGACGACCGCGTGGACGCCATCGCCTGCGAGCAGGTCGAGAAGTTCTATCAGGCGCTCAAACAGTATCCGCTCTACCGCGGCGCGGTGCACACGCTGTCCATCCTGACCATCACCTCCAACGTGATGTACGGCAAAAAGACCGGCAACACGCCGGACGGCCGCCGCCGCGGCGAGCCGCTCGCGCCGGGCGCGAACCCGATGAGCGGCAGAGACCGCTCGGGCGCGCTGGCCTCGCTCAACTCGGTCGCCAAGCTCAGCTACGACTACTGCCGCGACGGCATCTCCAACACCTTCTCGATCACGCCGGGCGCGCTCGGCAAGACCGACGGGGAGCGCGTGGACAATCTGGTCGCGATCCTGGGCGGCTACTTCGCGCAGGACGCGCATCATCTGAACGTCAACGTCATGAACCGCGAGACGCTCATGGCGGCCTACGAGCATCCGGAGCAGTACCCCAACCTGACCATCCGCGTATCCGGCTATGCGGTCAACTTCTACAAGCTCAGCCGCGAGCAGCAGCGCGAGGTCATCTCGCGCACGTTCCACGAGGCGATCTGATATCCCTTTTGGGCGCGGGATAGTTTGGCGCGCCGGGGTCGTCGCGCCCTACGGAGAGATTCTGCAAGCATCACCGCGCATCAGAGGTGACATCCGTTTTGTTCATCGTGATACGGCGAAAGAGCGGCGGAGCCGCGGAACAATACATACAGAACCGAACAGAACCGAACGAAGAAAGGTTGTGTGCAGCATGACAGGCCATGTCAACTCCATCCAGTCGCTCGGCGCGGTCGACGGGCCGGGCGTGCGCTATGTGGTCTTTATGCAGGGCTGCCCCCTGCGCTGTGTATACTGCCATAACCCGGATACCTGGCTCGCGCAGGGCGGCGAGGCCTATACCGCGGACGAGCTGACCGAAAAGGCGCTGCGCTTCCGTCCCTACTGGCGCAGCGGCGGCGGGGTGACCGTGACCGGCGGCGAGCCGCTGATGCAGGCGCCGTTTGTCGAGGAATTTTTCGCAAAGCTGCACGAGCACGGCGTGCACACCGCGCTGGACACCTCGGGCGTGGGCAATCTGGCCGAGGCCGAGCGCGTGCTGCGGCACACCGATCTGGTGCTGTGCGACCTCAAATTCCTCACGGCTGCCGAATACCGCCGCTACTGCCGCGCGGACATCGGGCAGGTCGAGCGCTTTTTGCAGCTGACCGCCATGAAGGGCGTGCCGCTCTGGGTGCGCCATGTGGTCGTGCCCGGCCTGACCGACAGCCTGGAAAACCTGCGGCTGGTCAAGGCGCGCGCCGAGCGCCTGCCCAATTTGCACAAGCTCGAATTCCTGCCGTTCCACAAGCTGTGTCTGGAAAAATACGAGCGGCTGGGGATCGAGTTCCCCCTGCGGGACACGCCCGCCATGAACGAGGCGTGGCTCAAGCAGCTGCTGGAAAAACTGTAAAAGCAAAGCGCTGTGCC
>CALWJG010000224.1 GCA_944380945.1 uncultured Agathobaculum sp.
GAACAGCTTGAAAAATGAGAGCCAATCGCATAAAATAGAAGAAGATTTTTTGCAGAAGGAGAAACTATGCTCAATATTGTTCTGGTCGAGCCCGAGATCCCGCAGAATACGGGCAATATCGCCCGCACCTGCGCGGCGACGGGATGCGTGCTGCATCTGGTCGAGCCGCTCGGCTTTGCGATCGACGATAAGCGGATGAAGCGCGCGGGGCTGGATTACTGGCACCTGCTCGACGTGCGCATGTACAAAAATCTGGAGGAGTTTTTCGCCAAAAATCCGTCTGGCCGCTATTTTTACGCCACCACCAAGGCCCCGCGCGCCTACCATGAGGCGCAGTACCGCGACGGCGATTACCTGATGTTCGGCAAGGAGACAAAGGGCCTGCCCGAGCCCCTGCTGATCGAGCATCCCGAGCGGTGCGTGCGCATCCCGATGCGCGAGGGCGCAAGAAGCCTCAACCTGTCCAATTCGGTGGCGGTGATCGTGTTTGAAGCGCTGCGGCAGACCGGTTTTGCAAATCTGGAGCTTGCGGGCCCGTTCCCGCAGCAGTGAGGAGGACGCTATGGAAAAAATACATATCCTGACCGATTCGTCGGCCGATATCCCGCAGGCGCTGGTCGAGGCGCACGGCATCGAGATCGTGCCCATCACGCTGACGCATGAGGGCCGCACCTTCCGCGAATATTACGACATCACCCCGGAGGAGTACTGGAAGCTGCTCGAGGACAGCCGCGAGATCCCCGCGACCGCGATGGTCACGCCCACGATCTTCCTCGACTCCTACCGCCGCGCGGCGGAGCGCGGCTGCACCCATCTGCTGGCCGTGCTGATCAACGGGGCGGGCTCGGGCACCTATCAGGCCGCGTGTCTGGCGCGCGACATGTTCCGCGACGAAGCGGGGACGGATATGCGCATCGAGGTGCTGGACTCCGCGACCTATACCTATATCTACGGCCACATCGTCGTGTTCGCCGCCGAGATGCGCGAGCAGGGCGAGAGCTTTGACGCCATCCTCAGCGTGGTGAAAAGCCGCCTCAACCGGGTGGAGGCCTTCCTCGGCGTGTACAGCCTGAAACACCTGAAAAAGTCGGGCCGCATTTCGGGCGGCGCGGCGTTCGTGGGCGAGGCGCTCGGCCTCAAGCCGCTCAGCCATGTGTATGGCGGCGCGGTCACCGTGTGCGACAAGGTGCGCGGCGAAAAGGCGCTTGTGCCCGGCCTGATCCGGAACGTGTCCCACCGCGTGCAGCAGCCGGACAAGCAGACCGCCCTGCTGCTCTACGGCGACGTGCCCGCCGCGCGCATCGACGAGCTGGAAAAGCGCCTGCGCACCGAGATCGGCTTTAAGGATGTGGTGCGCAGCCCGATCGGCCCCTCGGTCATCACCAATACCGGCCCGCAGGCGCTCGCTGTGGCCTACTATGGCGCGCCGCGCGCATGACGTGAATTTTGGGCATGTTGTTGAAGATTTCGCAATTATTTCACCCAAAACGCAAAAATCTGCTAAAAGAGAACGGAAACGCAGGCTTTTTCTCAAATTTGCTTGCTATGAGTGGCGGAAACGAGTATAATTCTGTAATGGAAGCGGAATTCTTCTAACAGGGAAGACCGTGTTTTGCTCCGTATCATGAACTTTTTATGAGGAGAGGGATAATTATGCAGTACAACAAGAAGAGCGTCGAGGATATCGACGTATCGGGCAAGAAGGTCATTGCCCGCTGCGACTTCAACGTGCCGCAGGACGAGAACGGCAACATCACCGATGACAAGCGCATCCGCGCTTCGCTCGAGACCATCAAGTACCTGCTCGATCACAATGCAGCTGTGATCCTTTGCTCGCACCTCGGCCGTCCGAAGGGCGAGGTCAATATGAAGTATTCGCTCGCGCCGGTCGCGAAGCGCCTGTCCGAGCTGCTCGGCCAGGAGGTCAAGCTCGCCAAGGACGTCGTCGGCGAGGACGCGAAGAAGCTCGCCGCCGAGGTCAAGCCCGGCGAGGCCATCCTGCTCGAGAACGTGCGCTTTGAAAAGGGCGAGACCAAGAACGACCCCGCGCTGGCCAAGGCGTTTGCCGACATGGCGGACATCTTCGTCAACGACGCGTTCGGCACCGCGCACCGCGCGCACGCCTCCACCGCCGGCATCGCCGACTATCTGCCGGCTGTGTGCGGCTTCCTGATCAAGAAGGAGATCTCCATCATGGGCAAGGCGCTTTCCGACCCGGCCCGCCCGTTCGTCGCCATTCTGGGCGGCGCCAAGGTCTCTGACAAGATCAACGTCATCAACAACCTGATCGACAAGTGCGACACCGTCATCATCGGCGGCGGCATGGCCTACACCTTCTCCAAGGCGCAGGGCGGCACGATCGGCACCTCGCTGTGCGAGGAGGATAAGATGGATCTGGCGCTTGGCCTGGTCAAGAAGGCGGCGGACAAGGGCGTCAAGCTCCTGCTGCCGGTCGACACCGTGTGCGGCGACCACTTCGGCGCGGACGCCGAGCCGGTCGTTTACGAGGCTGGCAAGCTGCCGGACGACATGATGGGCATGGACATCGGCCCCAAGACCATCGAGCTGTTCTCTGACGCAGTCAAGAACGCGGGCACGGTCGTCTGGAACGGCCCGATGGGCGTGTTCGAGTTCGACACCTTCGCAGTCGGCACCAAGGCGGTCGCCAAGGCGATTGCGGAATCCGGCGCGGTTTCGATCATCGGCGGCGGCGACTCCGCGGCGGCGGTCGAGAAGCTGGGCTTCGCGGACAAGATGACCCACATCTCCACCGGCGGCGGCGCTTCGCTCGAGTTCCTCGAGGGTCTGGAGCTGCCGGGCATCGCGTGCCTGCTGGATAAAT
>CALWJG010000225.1 GCA_944380945.1 uncultured Agathobaculum sp.
ATCCGCGGTGCAGCCGGCTTTTTTCGTCAATCCTTGTGGAACAGGCCCTTGATCTTGCCGATGACGCCTTCGGCCTTCTCGCCCAGCTCCTCCGCATCGATCTTGTCCTTCAGGTCACCCACGATGCTCTCCGCCTTGCCGCTCAGCTCATCGAGGTCGACCTTGTCCTTGATGGCCCCGACAACGCTCTCCGCCTTGTCGCCCAAATCGCCCAGCATCTCCTTTGCGGTCTCGCCGAGCTCGTTCAGATCGATCTTTTCCTTGTTTTCCATGTGAATTTACTTCTCCTTTAATTTCTATAGACACACAGAAAAGAGAGGCGAGCCTCTCTTTTCCGCAAACCATATTTTATTCCTTGTTCAGCGCTTCCATGCGGGCCTTGCTGTCGGCAATGACCTTTTCCTGCACCGGCACGGGCGCCTCGTCGTAACGCTCAAACTGGGAGACGAACGAGCCGCGTCCCTGCGTCATCGAGCGCAGCGTGATCGCATAGTCGGCGAGCTCGGCCATCGGGCACTCGGCCAGGATCTCCTGCTTGCCGCCGTCGATCGGGTTCATGCCCATGATGCGGCCGCGGCGCTTGTTGAGGTCGCCGATGACGTCGCCCATGTAGGAATCCGGCACGATGACCTTCATCGAGCAAACAGGCTCGAGCAGCACCGGGCTGGCCTGCGGGATGCCCGCCTTGTAGGCCAGACGCGCCGCCATCTTGAAGGACAGCTCGTTGGAGTCGACATCGTGATAGGAGCCGTCGAGCAGGGTCGCATGCAGGCCCACCATCGGATAGCCGGCGAGCACGCCGTGCTCCATGGCCTCGCGGATGCCCTTGTCGACCGCGGGGTGGAAGTTCTTGGGCACCGAACCGCCGAAGATCTTCTCCTCGAACAGGTAATCGCCGTCCGGATACGGTGCGAACTCCATCTTGACATGGCCGTACTGGCCGTGGCCGCCCGACTGCTTCTTATGCTTGCCTTCGACCGTGACCGACTTGCGGATCTTCTCGCGGTAAGGCACGATCGGCGGGGTCAGCTCGACCTCTACGCCGAATTTATCCTTGAGCTTGGAGCACAGGACGTCCAGATGAATGTCGCCCGCGCCCGAAATGGTGTGCTGCTTGGTCTCCGGGTTGAACTCGGTCTCAAAAGACGGATCCTCGTCGTGCAGGCGGGCCAGACCGGTGGAGATCTTCTCCTCTGCGCCCTTGACCTTGGGCTGGATGCCCTGCGTGTAGCACGGCGGCGCGAACTCGATCGGCTCGAGCTCGACCTTGCGCACGCTCATCGAGAGGGTGTCGCCCGTCTTGGTGGTGACCAGCTTGGAGACTGCGCCAATGTCGCCGCAGCCGATGACCGGCACCTCGGTGGTCTTCTTGCCGCAGACCGTGTAGATGTGGCCCATCTTTTCGTTGGCGTCCGCGCGCGCGTTGACCAGCGTCATATCCTGCTTGACCTCGCCGGACATGACCTTGAAGTAGGAGAAGCGGCCGTACTGGTCGGCGACCGTCTTGAATACCAGCGCGCAGGTCGAGCCGTTGGGCGTGCAGTTGATCTCGATCAGCTCGCCCTTCTCGTCCTCGCAGATCTCGACCGGCTTTTCATCCGGGGACGGCATGTAGTCCGCGATGCCCTTGAGCAGCGCGTAGGAGCCGATGCCGGTGGCAGCGGTGCCGCAGAATACCGGCGCGATGACCAGATCCTTGACGCCCTGACGGATGCCCGCGATCAGCTCGTCGTCCGAGAATTCCTCGCCCGCGAAGTAGCGCTCCATGAGCTCTTCGGACAGCTCCGCCACGTTTTCGCACAGCGCCGCGCGGTGCTGGTCGATGCGGTCCTTCATATCGTCCGGGATCGGGATCTCGACGCGCTTATTGCCCTCCATGCGGTAGGCCTTGCGGATGACGCAGTCGACGACGCCGACCGTGTCGCGGTTGCCCTCAAAGATCGGGACGACCACCGGCGCGACCGATACGCCGAACTGCTTCTGCAGCTTGTGCAGCGCGGTATAGTAATCCGAATTCTCCTCGTCGATCTTGGAGATGTAGAACATGCGCGGCATGGCGCGCGCTTCGCAGCGCTCCCACGCCTTTTCCGTGCCGACGCCCGGACCGGACTTGCCGGTGGCGATGATCAGCGCGGACTCTGCGACGCGCAGCGCGCAGTTGACTTCGCTTTCAAAGTCAAAGAAGCCCGGGGTATCGAGCAGGTTGATCTTGCAGCCGTTCCACTCGACCGGCGCGACCGCCGTCGAGATCGAGAACTTGCGCTTGATCTCCTCGGGATCGAAGTCGCAGACCGTGTTGCCGTCTGCGATCTTGCCGACGCGATCGGTGACGCCGGCGATATTCAGCAGGCTTTCGACGAGCGAGGTCTTGCCGTCGCCGCCGTGGCCCATCAGACATACGTTGCGGATCTTGTTAACCGGGTAATTGGCCATATTTGATATACACTCCCCTGCCCATGCCTTTGCCGGGCGCTTTCTTGCGGGATCGCAGTCCCTACCTTGTTATTATACACGATTGTCGGCATATACGCAAGCTGTTTTTTGTGCAACTTTTCCCCTGCCGTTTCGCCCTGTAAAACGCAGGGCGATCAAAAAATTTTTCCGGTTTTTTTGTCACAAAACCGCGCGTTCATCCGTTTATATATATGAGGACATCCACACACCGCAGAAAGGGGCGCACACGATGGGATATGCTTATCTGGCCGCAGCCGCCGCTGTGCTGGCGCTCGCGCTCGCAGTCTTCTGTGTGACGAGTGCGCTCATGTTCTGAGGCCTCGCAGGCCGCGCCCGCCCGGACACGCTCCAACCGAAAAACAATGCAAAACGCAGGCCCT
>CALWJG010000226.1 GCA_944380945.1 uncultured Agathobaculum sp.
CCTCGGATTTTATACAAACCGCTGTCAAGTGTGCCCATAGGGCGCGCGCAGACAGCGGAATATTCGATCGAAAGCGTGGTTTCGATCGAGAGGCTGTCGAAAAACATAGTTTTTCGACAGCCTCAGCCCCGGAACGGTGGTTCCGGGGCTTTTTGCAGCGCAGTGGATTGAGGTGATCAGTCCGCCGGGGAATCGTCCTGCGGCACGATGATGTTGAGCAGGAAAACGACCAGGAACGATACGACCAGCGAGCTGCCGAAGATGTTCTGGACGAGCTGCGGGCAGTGCTGCAGGATGCTGGGCACCGCATCGATGCCCAGACCGAGCGCGAGCGCAATGCCGACGATCATCTTGTTGCGGTAGTTCATCGGCTGCTCGTTCAGAAGCTGGATGCCCGACATGGTGATCGCCGCGAACACGGTGACCGTCGCGCCGCCCAGCACGGGCTGCGGGATGGTGGTCATCAGCGCGCCGAACTTGGGGCAGAAGCCCGCCACCAGCATGACCGCGCCCACGATCACGAACACGCGCTTGGCAACGACCTTGGTCGTGCAGATCAGGCCGACGTTCTGGCTGTACGGGTCGGTCGGCAGGCCGCCGATGACCGCGCCGATCATGCCGCAGACCGACTGGCCCTTGATCGCGCCGCCGAGCTCCTTGTCGGTCGCTTCGCGGCCGAAGCCGCCCATAGCGGTCGAGGATACGTCGCCGATGGTCTGCACCGCCTGCACGACGTACATCAGGATCATCATCACGATGGCGTCCGGATGGAACGCCAGACCAAAGTGGAACGGGCTGGGCAGCGAGATCCAGCCGGCCTCGCTGAAGCCGCTGAAATCGACCAGGCCGCCGCCCATGATGAGCGCGATCACATAGCCGACCAGAATGCCGATCAGCATGCCGGACACGCGCACATAGCCCTTGCCGAACAGGCTGCACGCGAGCGTGACGGCGAGCGTGACGAGCGCCAGGATCCAGAACTGCGCGGAGCCGAAGCTGCCGTCTGCCTGCGCGCCCGAGCCGCCGCCCATGTAGTTCATCGCGGTCTCATACAGCGTCAGGCCGATGCTGAGCACGACCGTGCCGCTGACGATGGGCGGGAAAAAGCGCCGGATCTTGCCAAGGAACATGCCGATGAAGATGGACACGAAGCCCGCGACCAGCTGTGAGCCGAAGATGGCCGAGATGCCGTACTGCGTGCCGATCATGGTCAGGATGGGCATGTAGGCGAATGCCACGCCCATGACATTGGGCATGCCCATGCCGAAGCCCATGATGGGGTACAGCTGGAGCAGGGTGGTGATGCCGCCGATGAGCATGGCGGCCTGCGTGAGCAGGATCTCGTCGCCTGCCGACAGCGAGAGCGTGCTCGCGATCAGCATCGGCGGCGTGATGTTGCCGACCAGCATGGCCAGCACATGCTGCAGCGCCTGCGGGAACGCCTGTCCCCAGGACGGTTTGCCGTTCAGGCGGAACAGCTCGCCGCCTGCGGTTTTTTGATTTTGCATTGAACAGCCTTCCTTTATCTGTGAAGTGTGTCCGCCGCCGGATACCGGCTGCGGACAGAGCGAAATACCCTATTATCATACCAAATCCGCCCGCCGCTGTCCATGATTATTTGCGAAAAAGCGCGGGGAAAGCGGAAAAAACGCGCGCCTTGCCGCTGCGCGGCGGCAGCTGCAAAATACCCGTTAAATCTTGCCTCCGCCGCCTTGAGGACCGCCGCGCGGCTGTGCTATAATGAAGGCGGAATATACAGGCAGACGCGGGATCAACGAAAGGATGACGCATATGCAGACTGGCGGTAAAAAGGACAAGTGGCCCGGCTTTTTGTCGATGCGCCCGCTGACACCGTGGGAGATCTTCCGGCGTCTGGCGCTGATCGTGCTGGCCTCTGTGGTCACGGCGGTCAACATCCAGAGCTTTGTCAATGCGGGCGGCCTGTTCCCGGGCGGGTTCAACGGCCTGACCCTGCTCATCCAGCGCAGCGCGCAGCAGTTCGCGGGCATCGCGCTGCCGTTTACGGCCATCAACTTTGCGCTCAACGCGATCCCGGCCGTCATCAGCTATAAATTCATCGGCCGGTGGTTCACGCTCTATTCCTGTCTGGCGATCGTGCTCTCGAGCGTGCTGACCGACCTGATCCCGCCCATGCCGCTGACCAACGACATCCTGCTCGTGTGCATTTTCGGCGGCATTTTCAACGGGCTGGCGATCAGCCTGTGCCTGCTCGGCGGCGCGACAAGCGGCGGCACGGATTTTATCTCGGTCGCGCTCAGCGAGCGGCTGGGCGTGGACGCGTGGAATTATATCTTTTTCGGCAACTGCGTGATGCTGGTCGTCGCCGGCCTGCTGTTCGGCTGGGATAAGGCGCTGTATTCGATCATCTTCCAGTTCGCCTCGACCCAGATCGTGCACACGCTCGATCTGCGCTTCAAGCGCACCACGCTGTTCATCATCTCCAACCGCGCGTTTGAGGTATATGAGCGCATCAAGGACACCACCCACCACGGCGCGACGCTGTTCCGCGGCACGGGCCTGTACAACGGGGAGGAGCGCGATATGATCTATTCGGTCATCTCGGGCGATCAGGTCAAGCAGATCACCCGCGCAGTGCATGAGATCGACCCCAAGGCGTTCATCAACATCCTCAAGACCGACCATGTGGCGGGCAACTTCTACCGCAAGCCGCACGACTGATGGACTGCCCGCGGAACGACAGCTTCAGAGGACACGAAAAGCCGGCCCCGGAGGGCCGGCTTTGCTCGTCTCAGGATGATTTCATTCCGGCTTGCGCTGCTCGCCGAAGAAGAAT
>CALWJG010000227.1 GCA_944380945.1 uncultured Agathobaculum sp.
CCTGAGCCACTATGCTTTTGGAAAGGAGCCTGATCCCATGTCATTCGGCAAGCGTCCTCCCCCTGATAAGCACACGGCCTTTTACTATGACTTTTCACCCAGAGAGATGTGGTATTTCCTCTTCGGCAAAAAGGTATGTCCCCGATGCGGCGGCAAGCTGATCCGCCGCAAAAGCTATGAAACCATCCATGGTCACATGCCTTACAAGGACCACGCTGACAGGATCAGCCCCCGCAAGGTCAAACACTACGTCTATACCTATTGCTGTACCGCATGCGGTACGTCCTTTTCCTTGGCCGATCTAGCTAAAAAGAAATAGCAGAATATCAAGCAAACAGCCGCGGGCTCCTGCTCGCGGCTGTCTTTATATTTGTTGCGTTTCCGTCACGCTTCAGGCGGCGCATTTCTGGCACGGCGTCAAGCCGCGCGACTGCGCTTCGTGTAATGTCGCCGGCGTGGCATTTTTGCCGGCGCAATCCGGATCGTAGTGGTAACGTTTGCCCGTGGGGGTGACATAAACGGTCGAGGGGATGCCTGCATCATCCGAGGTATCCGGCTCGTCCGTCGTCGGCGGTACAGCGGTCGGGGAATCCGGCTCTGCCGGCGCAGCAGGTGCTTCCGTTGCGGCAGTCCCTCGCTCCGCTGTGATATGAACGGTCTGGCCATCCGTCATGGCGATGATTGTTCCGTTCAGATCGGTCCGCCAGACAGGCGTGCCCTCCAGCTTTTCCAGCGTGGACTGACTGGGATGACCATAGCTGTTCCCCGCGCCGCAGCTGATCACCGCCGCATCCGGTGAAACAGCGGCGAGAAACGCATCTGTCGTCGAGGTGTCCGATCCATGGTGGCCGACTTTGAGCACGTCACTGTCCACAGTGACGCCGGAGCGCAGGATCATGCTCTCCACTTCGGCCTCTGCATCTCCCATGAACAAAAAAGCGGTATCGCCGTAAACCGCGCGGAGCACAATGGACGTGTTATTCAGGTCATCTGCCGGCTGCGCCGCCACAACGGTGATCTGCGCATTCCCCAGAAAATAGGTGTCCCCGCGCTCGGGTACATCGACGGGCACCGACTTGCTATCGATCGCATCGAGCACATCCCGATAGGTCTGCGTGTTGGCCGTGGCATTCGGCAGCAAAACATTTTCCACCGAAAGATCGTTGATGACGTCATCCATGCCGCCGATATGATCCGCATGCGGATGTGTGCCGACCGCATATTTCAGCTGTTCTGCGCCGCTCTCGCGCAGATAGCGGACCACATCGTCGCCATCCGCATTGTTCCCCGCGTCGATCAGCATATATTCGCCTCCGCAGGAAAGCAGGATGCTGTCCGCCTGCCCGACATCCAGATATTCCACAACCAGTGACGCATGATCCGCGGTGATCACATAAACCGTTTGGGCAGGACCGTCCCAAAGGACACGCGCCGAAAGCGCTTCGGAAACAAACCGCGCGGGCACCATGGTCCGTTCATCTATCAGCTGCGCCGGCACGTCCAGCGTGCTTGCCTGCCCGTTGACATAGGCAGTCGTGTCGTCGATGGTGACCTGTACGGTGGTCCCCTCTTTTTGTGCGGTTGCGGTACGCGACGCGCCGTCCCACTGCACCTCTGCATCCAGCGCTTCAAAAATCGCGCGCAGCGGCACAAGCGTGCGGCCGCTGATGATCGTCGGTTCGACATCGGTCTGCAGCGCGCTGCCATCCACATACAGGTCGACGGCAAATGCGCCCGGCAACAGCATCGACAGGACGAGCAATGCGGAGATCCATAACTTTTTCATGCGCTTTCCTCCCCTTTCGCTCCATTCAAAAAAAGATTTCCCTTGTGTTCATTGCGGCGGACGTCCCCTTTTTCAATAGTATAGCACGCCAAATCCTGACAAACAACCTTCGGTTATTCGCAAAAGCATTTTGACACTCGTGTGGCTGACATTTGCCGGAACGAGGTATACTACCTACAGAAAACCGAATGGGAGGAACGCCTATGTGTACAGCGATCACCTATGCCGCCGGAGCGCACTACTTCGGCAGAAATCTCGATCTGGACCGCTCCTGCGGCGAGACGGTCGTGATCACGCCGCGCCGGTATCCGTTTGCCTTTCGCCGTGTCCCACCGCTGGGCACGCATTACGCCATGATCGGCATGGCGCTCGTCGCGGACGGATATCCGCTCTACTTTGACGCGGCCAATGAGAAAGGGCTGAGCATGGCTGGACTGAACTTCCCTGTCAGCGCGGTTTATCAGCCGGAGCGGACCGGCTGTGACAACATCTCACCCTTTGAGCTGATCCCGTGGATACTCGGCCAGTGCGCCGGTCTGACGGAGGCCAAACAGCTGCTTGACCGCGTCAATCTTGCGAATATCCCCTTCAGCGCGCAGCTGCCGCTGGCGCCGCTGCACTGGCTGATCGCCGACCAAAGCGGCGCCATCGCAGTAGAGCCGGTGCAGGAGGGGCTGCGGATCTATGATGATCCGGCCGGCGTGCTGACCAATGAGCCGCCCTTCCCCTATCAGGTGTTCCATCTGAACAATCATATGCAGCTGTCCCGCGAGGCGCCGCGCAACAGCTTCGCGGCCGGACTTGATTTGACGCCTTACTGTCTGGGCATGGGTGCGATCGGGCTGCCGGGAGACCTGTCTTCCCCCTCGCGGTTCGTTCGCGCGGCGTTCACCAAGCTCAATGCGGTTTCCGGTTCGTCAGAGGAGGAAGACGTGCGGCAGTTCTTCCACATCCTCGGCGCCGTGGCACAGACGCGCGGCTGCGCCCGCGCTGCCGGTGACCGGTATGAGTATACGGTCTAT
>CALWJG010000228.1 GCA_944380945.1 uncultured Agathobaculum sp.
ACAGCGGAATATTCGTTTGAAACTGTAGTTTCAAACGAGAGACTGTTCGAAAAACCATGTTTTTCGACAGTCTCAAGGCTTCGGAACGCTGTTCCGAAGCCTTTTTTGTTTATCGGACGCCCGAGCGCGCGTACCGCTGCGCCGCCGTGATGGGGATGACCGCGGTCATGCGGCGGCGGGGCGCCCTGCGCCGCCGTCCCAGCGCCCAGCCGGAAAGGCTCAGCAGCCCGGCGCCGCACAATCCGGCCGCCAGCCCGCTGACCGATACCGCGCCCCCGTCGGACGCGCAAACCAGCAGGAACAGCAGCAATCCGCCCGCCGCCTGCATTGCATTTCCGATTTTCTTCTGCATAAAAACCCCTCCGCTTCTGTTTTGATGATACCAGTATAGCGGAAGCCATGTCCCAAAAACCGGACTTGCTCTTCGGCGCTTTCTTTTGCCCCGCGCCTCCGTTTTGCTTGCGCATCGCGCCAAAAAAGGGTATACTAACCATATCTGAACAATCTGGAGGAATACTGGAATGCAGGATGGATTTGTCAAGATCGCTGCCGCGACGCCCGCGCTGCGCGTGGCGGACTGTGTGTATAACGCCGCCGAGATCATCAAACAGGCCGGGGAGGCCGCGCGCAAGGGCGCGCAGCTGATCGTGTTCCCCGAGCTGTGCCTGACCGGCTACACCTGCGGCGACCTGTTTCTGCAGCAGACGCTGCTGGACGGCGCGCTCGCCGCGCTCGAGACCGTGCGGCGCGAGACCGCGGCGCTGAACGCCGTCGTGGTCGTCGGCCTGCCGCTGCGCGTGCGCGGCAAGCTGTTCAATGTCGCGGCGGTGCTGTGCCGCGGCGAGGTGCTGGCCTTTGTGCCCAAGCGCTGCATCCCGAATTATTCCGAGTTTTACGAGCAGCGCCACTTCACCTCGGGTGAGGCGATCGACTGCATGGAGGGCGTGACGCTGCAGCTGGGCGGCGAGCCGGTCTGCGTGCCGGTCGCGGCCGACCCGGTATTCGCCTGCGAGGAAGCGCCGCTGTTCACCTTCGGTGTGGAGATCTGCGAGGACCTGTGGGCGCCCGCGCCGCCCTCTGTCCGTCTGGCGCAGGCGGGCGCGCACATCATCGTCAACCTGTCCGCGTCGGACGAGCTGGTCGGCAAGGCGGATTACCGCCGCGATCTGGTCCGGCAGCAGTCCGGCCGCCTGCTGTGCGCCTATCTGTATGCGGACGCGGGCTTCGGCGAGTCCACGCAGGATCTGGTCTTTGCCGGCCATGACCTGATCGCGGAAAACGGCGCGCTGCTGGCCGAGAGCCGCCTGTTTGAGGGCGGCATCCTGTATGCGGACATCGATCTGCAGCGTCTGGCGCACGACCGCCAGCGCATGAACACCTTTGCCGCTGTTTCTACGGGCGAATTCAGCTTTTCGCTGACCCCGGCGGACTGCGACCTGGTCGACCGCGTTTTCCCGCGCACGCCCTTTGTCCCCGGGGACAAGGCGCAGCGCGACGCACGGTGCGAGGAGATCCTGACCATGCAGGCGGTCGGCCTTGCCACGCGCCTGCGCCACACGCACGCGGGCACGGCGGTCGTCGGCCTGTCGGGCGGGCTGGATTCGACGCTCGCGCTGATCGTCACCGTGCACGCGTTCGACCTGCTCGGACTGGACCGCAAGGGCATCCTCGCGGTCACCATGCCCTGCTTCGGCACCACCGCGCGCACAAAGGGCAACGCGGAAAAGCTGGCGGACGCCTACGGCGTGACGCTCAAGACCGTGGACATCAAGGCCGCGGTCGACCAGCACTTTGCCGACATCGGGCAGGACAAGGACGACCTGTCTGTCACGTTTGAAAACGCGCAGGCGCGCATGCGCACGCTGGTGCTGATGAACCTCGCCAACAAGACGGGCGGCATGGTGGTCGGCACGGGCGACCTGTCCGAGCTCGCGCTCGGCTGGGCGACCTACAACGGCGACCACATGAGCATGTACGGCGTCAACGCCTCCATCCCCAAGACGCTCGTGCGCTATCTGGTGGCCTACGAGGCCGACCGCACGCTGGGCGAGCTGTCGGATGTGCTGTTTGACGTGCTCGACACCCCGGTCTCGCCCGAGCTGCTGCCGCCCAAGGACGGCGAGATCAGCCAGAAGACCGAGGATCTGGTCGGCCCCTATGAGCTGCACGACTTTTTCCTGTATCATATGCTGCGCTTCGGCTATCCGCCGCGCAAGATCTACCGCGTCGCGCGCAAAACCTTTGCCGGCAGCTACGACGATGCGACGATCAAAAAGTGGCTCCAGACCTTTATCCGCCGCTTTTTCACCCAGCAGTTCAAGCGCTCCTGCCTGCCGGACGGCCCCAAGGTCGGCACGGTCACGCTGTCCCCGCGCGGCGACTGGCGCATGCCGTCGGACGCGTGCGCGGCGCTGTGGCTTTCCGAAGCGGAGGGGCTGTAAGGGGCGCGCGTGCGCGTCACCGACTGACGCCGTCTGCACCACCCATCCTGCCTCCCCTTTGAGGGGAGGTGGATCGCCGCGCCAGCGGCGAGACGGAGAGGTCCTTATAAAGGGTTGCAGCAACCCTTTGGGCTGCACTCGTAGGGGCGCGCATTGCGCGCCCGCACTTTGGAATGACCCCTCAGTCACGGCCTGCGGCCGTGCCAGCTCCCCTCAAAGGGGAGCCGAGTGGGCGGGTGCTCACCCACTTGCCCGTGCAGCATGGAAGGGCGTAGG
This sequence comes from uncultured Agathobaculum sp., assembly GCA_944380945.1. Taxonomy (GTDB): domain Bacteria; phylum Bacillota; class Clostridia; order Oscillospirales; family Butyricicoccaceae; genus Agathobaculum. The sequence continues at coordinate 2,718 of CALWJG010000228.1, forward strand.
TGCCACCCCGCAGGGGCGCGCAGTGCGCGCCCATCCCGCCCGCCTTGCGCTGACTTTTAGGAGGGACGCTGCCAC
>CALWJG010000229.1 GCA_944380945.1 uncultured Agathobaculum sp.
ACCATTTTCTCCGAGAATACGCCGTCCGCGGCCTCCTCGAGCGGGATGACCCTGCCGCTCAGCGGGCTGGCGATCACGATGGACCCGCCGGGGGCCGGGGCCTTCTCCGGCGCAGGGGCGGGCGCGGCGATGTCTTGCGCGCTGCCGCTCTCCGGCGCGGCGAGATAGGCCTCCAGATCGGATTTGATGTTGGACACGCGCGGCCCATAGACCACCTGCACGCCCTGCCCCTTGCAGATCACGCCGGACGCGCCGGTCGCGCCCAGCAGCCTGCGGTCGACCTTCGCCGGGTCGTGCACCGTGCAGCGCAGGCGGGTGATGCAGCAGTCCACATCCGAGATGTTCGCCCTGCCGCCCAGACCCTGCACGATCTGCGCGGACAGCGCATGGTCCCCGCCGGTGCCGCCGGCGGCGTTTTTCTCATGGACGTCCCCGCGGGTGTACAGCTTGACCTCGCTGCCGTCGCGGCCCGGGGTCGGATAGTCGAATCTGCGGATCATAAACGAAAAAACAAAATAGTAAACGATGAAATACACCGCGCCCACGGCCGGGATCCACAGCCAGCTGGTTTTGGCATTGCCCTGCAGGATGCCGAACAGCGTCAGGTCGATCAGGCCGCCCGAGAAGGTCAGCCCCACGCCGACGTTCAGCATGTGCATCAGCATATAGGACGCGCCCGCAAAGACGCAGTGCACGGCATAGAGCGCCGGGGCGGCGAACAGGAAGGTGAACTCGAGCGGCTCGGTGATGCCGGTGAGCATGGAGGTGAGCGCGGCGGACAGCAGCAGGCCGCCGGCCGCCTTGCGGTTTTCCGGCCGGGCGCAGCGGTACAGCGCAAGCGCCGCTCCCGGCAGGCCGAAGATCATCAGCGGGAACTTGCCGGCCATGAAGCGGGTCGCCTCGACCGAAAAGTGCTGGATGCCCGGTGTCGCCAGCTCCGCGAAAAAGATGTTCTGCGCGCCCTCGACCAGCGTGCCGCCGACCATGGCGGTGCCGCCCAGCGCGGTCTGCCAGAAGGGGATATAGAACACATGGTGCAGGCCGAACGGGATGAGCGCGCGTTCGATGAAGCCGTACAGCCAGGTGCCGGCATAGCCCGAGGCGAGCACGAACGCGCCCAGCGCGTTGATGCCGGACTGGACCGCCGGCCAGATGAAATACATCGCAATGCCGACCGGCAGGTAGACCGCCGCGGAAACGATCGGCACAAAGCGCGTGCCGCTGAAAAAGCTGAGCACCTGCGGCAGCTGGATCTGATAAAAGCGGTTGTGCAGCGCCGCCACGCCCAGGCCGACGATAATGCCGCCGAACACGCCCATCTGCAGCGAGTCGATGCCGAGCACGCTCGCGGTCGCGCCGGACAGGCCGGGCGCGCCGAAGTCGCGGATCATCGCGCCGATGGCCGCGTGCATGACAAAAAAGGCGATGACCGCGGAGAGCGCGGCGACCTCCTTTTCCCGCTTCGCCATGCCGATGGCGGCGCCGATCGCGAAGATCAGCGGCAGGTTGTCGAACACGACCGAGCCCGCGGCATTGAGCACCTGCAAAATCGCGTAAACGACTGTGCCCGGCCCCATGACGCCGAGCAGGCCGTAGGTCTCGAGCATGGTCTCGTTGGTGAACGAGCCGCCGATGCCGAGAAACAGGCCGGCGACCGGCAGAATGGCGATCGGCAGCATGAACGAGCGGCCGACACGCTGCAATACGCCGAAGAGCTTATCCTTCATGTGGGTACATCCTTCCTTGTGGATTCCGTCCGAAGCCCGGCGCGGTCAAATAAAGCGCGGGCGCGGGACAGACAGCCGGACAGTTCTCCGGCTGTTTCTATTTTTGCCCCATCTGCGCGGAGAAATGCAGCTGAACCGGAGCCGTGCTGCGGCATGGGGGACGCAAAATGTCCGGTTTGCAGCGCGCGCATGTAGAGAATTTGCGCTGTTTTTTGTGGAACATCCATAATACCGGCCGCCCATCGCGAATAATCCACAAAAACCAATGCCACAATTTGTATAAAACTGCCGGAGTCTTGCATGGATTTTACGAATTCGCGCAAAAGCTCTTGCATTGACAGCTGAATATTGTATAATTTAGATAGTGGCTTTGGCCCCAAAAACAGGATGAGGTGATACCTATGGATTATATGTCGGAATACAAACGTTGGTTGGAAAATCCTGCTCTTTCGGATGAGGAGCGCGCAGAGCTTCAGGCGGTCGAGGGCAATCAGGAAGAGATCGAGAGCCGCTTCTTTGCGCCGCTGTCGTTCGGCACGGCCGGCCTGCGCGGCGTGCTCGGCGTCGGCCTCAACCGCATGAACCGCTTCACCGTCGGTCAGGCTGCGCAGGGCCTTGCGAACCTGATCGTATCCAACGGCAAGGCCGCGATGGACCGCGGCGTTGCGATCGCGTACGACAGCCGCCATTTCTCGCCCGAATTTGCCCGTCAGTCGGCGTGCATCCTCGCGGCAAGCGGCATCAAGGCGCTGCTGTTTGACGAATTGCGCCCCACCCCGGAGCTTTCCTTTGCGATCCGCCATTACGGCTGCATCGCGGGCATCAATATCACCGCGTCCCACAACCCCAAGGAATACAACGGCTATAAGGTCTACTGGGAGGACGGCGCGCAGCTGCCCCCGGCCGAGGCGGACGTGGTCGCCAAGGAGATGGCGGCGACCGATATCTTCACCGGCGTGCGCACCGGCGATTACGACGAGTTCGTAAAGAACGGCATGATCCGCATCCTGAGCCGCGAGACCGACGAGGCTTACCTCGGCGAGGTCATCAAGGTCGCGGTCAA
>CALWJG010000230.1 GCA_944380945.1 uncultured Agathobaculum sp.
GATGTGGTGTTTGACGAGGACCGGGCGCTCGCGAGCATCGACCGGCTGGCCGCGGCGGGCCGGCTGGTGCGCGAGCACATCGCGGGACGGGATGCGGTCTACCTGCGCGGCATGCACGACGCGGAGGCCTATCTCGCAGAGATGCTGGGCCATATGGCGGAGCGCAATTTCGAATACGATTTCAATGTGGACGAGCTGCTGGGCGCGCTCATGGACAGCGCGGAATTCCCGTATTCGGAAAAGCAGCGGCAGGCCATCGCGGGCGCGGCGCGCAGCGGTCTGGTCATCCTGACCGGCGGGCCGGGCACGGGCAAAACGACCACGGTGCGCGGGATTTTGCAGGTGTTCGAGGCGCTCGGCCTGAACACGCTGCTCGCTGCGCCGACCGGCCGCGCAGCCAAACGCCTGTCCGAGCTGACCGGCATGGAGGCCAAGACCATCCACCGCCTGCTCGAGGCGGGCTTCGGCGCGGGCGGGCGCACGGCCTTTGCCCGCAACCTGACCAATCCGCTCGAGTGCGACGCGGTGATCCTGGACGAGGTATCCATGGTGGACATCGTGCTCATGCAGGCGCTGATCGAGGCGCTGCCCTACGGCGCGCGGCTCGTGCTCGTGGGCGACGTCGACCAGCTGCCGCCGGTCGGGCCGGGCAATTTCCTGCGCGACCTGATCGCCTCCCAGCGCGTGCCGACCATCCGGCTGGACGAGATCTTCCGGCAGGCGCAGCAGTCGGACATCGTGATGAACGCCCACGCGGTCAACGCGGGGGAGATGCCCACGCCCTCGCGGGCGGACGGCGACTTTTTCTGGCTCAAGCGAAGCGACCCGGCCGCGGTGATCGAGACCGTGGCCGAGCTGTGCGCCGCGCGCCTGCCCCGGCATTACGGCCTGCTGCCGTCGCAGATCCAGGTGCTCTCGCCCGCCAAGCGGCAGGGGAGCGGCACGATCGCGCTCAACCGCCGCTTGCAGCAGGCGCTCAACCCGCCGGCGGAGAACAAATGCGAAAAGCGCTTCGGCGACTGGGTGTTCCGCGAGGGCGACCGGGTCATGCAGGTGCGCAACAATTACGACATCGTGTGGGAGCGCATGGAGGACGGCGAGCAGGGGACCGGCATGTTCAACGGCGACGTGGGCGAGATCGCGCAGATCTTTCCGCAGCAGGAGTGCCTGACCGTGCGGTTTGACGACCGCATCGCCACCTATACTTATGATATGCTGAACGAGCTCGAGCTGGCCTATGCGGTCACGGTGCACAAATCGCAGGGCAGCGAGTTCGACGCGGTCGTGCTGGCGCTGTCGGACGGTCTGCCGCGCCGCCTGCTCACGCGCAACATCCTGTACACGGCCATCACCCGCGCCCGGCAGCTGCTCGTGATCGTGGGCAGTCAGGACACGGTCGCCTACATGGTGGGCAACAACCAGAAGGGGCGGCGGTACAGCGCACTGGGCGTGCGCCTGCGCGCCGGCGGGGGCGAAACCCCGCCGCAGACGGCAATAAATATTGAACAACGGCCTTGAAAAGCCCTGTGTGGTTGGGGTATAATAGAAATGCTGCAAACATACGGTTAAGAACGAAAAGGATGATTCGATAACATGGCTTCTTTTCTGGAAACACTGGCGAGAAAGTTCTCGCTGTTCTCAAGCGATATCGGCATCGACCTGGGCACGGCGACCGTGCTGGTCTATGTCAAGGGCAAGGGCGTCGTGCTCAACGAGCCCTCTGTCGTCGCGGTCGATAAAGTGACGGGCAAGATCCTGTCCGTCGGCGCGGAGGCGCAGAAGATGCTCGGCCGCACGCCGGGCAACATCATCGCCATCCGCCCGCTGCGCGAGGGCGTCATCTCGGACTATGAGATGACCGAGAGCATGATCAAGGCGTTCATCCGCAAGGTGCAGGGCTTCCGTCTGTTCAAGCCCAACGTGGTCATCTGCGTGCCCTCGATCATCACCGAGGTCGAGGAGCGCGCGGTCATCGACGCGGGCACGCAGGCGGGCGCCAAGCGCGTGTTCCTGATCGAAGAGCCGGTCGCCGCGGCGATCGGCGCGGGCATCGACATCGCCAAGCCCAACGGCAACATGGTCGTCGACATCGGCGGCGGCACGACCGACGTCGCGGTCATCTCGCTGGGCGGCATCGTGGAATCCACCTCGATCAAGATCGCGGGCGACAAGTTCGACGAAGCGATCGTCAAATATGTGCGCCGCAAGCACAACGCGCTGATCGGCGAGCGCACGGCTGAGCAGATCAAAAAGACCATCGGCTGCGTGTATCCGCGCACTGAGGAGGTCACCATGGAGGTCAAGGGCCGCTGCCTGATGACCGGCCTGCCGCGCACCTTCTCGGTCAACTCGACCGAGATCCTGGACGCGCTCGAGGAGGTCAGCGCCTCGATCGTCGAGGCGATCCACTGGGTCATCGAGCGCACGCCGCCCGAGCTGACCGGCGATATTTCGACCAACGGCATCGTGATGACCGGCGGCGGTTCGCTGATCTACGGCTTTGACAAGCTGATCGCCTCCAAGACCGGCATCCCGACCCATGTGGCGGACGAAGCGATCTCGTGCGTGGCATACGGCACCGGCCATACGCTGGAAAATCTGGCCGGCATGCAGGACGGCACGATGAACCTGTCGCGCCAGCGTGAAATGATGAAATGATCCGGTTTGCAGGCGCTCCTGCATCCACATACAGTTGACGGACAGCCCGATACGCGAACACCCGCCGAGAGACGGGTGTTTTTGATGGGAGGATGGG
>CALWJG010000231.1 GCA_944380945.1 uncultured Agathobaculum sp.
TCGCCGGACGGGCCGGTGAAAAACCAGTTCTGCAGGCCGCCGAACAGGTCGGGCAGCACGCGCTTTTCCGGCGTCATAAACGAGATCACGCCCGCCGCCTTGATCGCCGCGGCCGCCTTGTCCAGATCGTCCACATACACCGCAAAGTGCGGGATGCTGCCCTCGCCCGCCGGCACGAGCGTGCCCTCGGGCGGCTGGATCAGCTCGAGCACCGTGCCGCCGAACTCGACCAGCGCCAGCTTCTTTTCGCCCTCCGGCGTCTGCACGCCGCCGCGCTGCTGCACGCTGCCGCCGATCTTGTCGTAAAACGCGATGCTCTCCTCGATGTCCGTGGTATAGATCGCAATGTGGGCCAGACTCTTATAATATTCCTTCACAGGGATCTCCCTCCTATATGGTAATGCGTGAAATCATTTCTCTCAGGCTATTATAGCACAGATCCGCAGGCCGGAAAAGCCTATTTCACCGCGGTCGGCTCATACCATGCGTCCAGCCGGTTCTGCGGGTCGAACAGCTGCGCATATTGCGCATACCGGTAATCCGTCAGCGCCGCATTGTCCAGCGCTGTCCCCGTGTCCATCCATTCCCCGTCTGCGGTCTGGCAGCCGTACAGGCTCATCTGCGGGATCTGCGCATAAGTCTGCAAACGCAGGCTGTCGTAGCCGGACAGCGGGCAGCCCAGCACGTCGAGCGCATATGCGGACAGATAATTTGCGCTGATCTGCACATCCTGCTGCTCTGCAATGTCGTAATTCGCCCAGATGAAAAACGGCGTGAACATCTTGTCCCGGATGCCCTTGCCCGAGCCGTCGAGCAGCTCGTCATAAAACGCGCTCGTCACATTCGGCTGGTGGTCCCCGAAAAAGACGATGGCCGTCGGCTCATCCACCTGCGAGAAATACTCGATCAGTTCGCGGACTGCATCGTCGCTGTACCGGATCAGCGAAAGATACTGGTCCACCTGCGGGTACTGCCCCGCGTATTCGCCGGTCAGCCGGATGCGCGTCTCGAAATTCGGGTCGTCGGTCGTCCCGTAGCCGCCGTGGTTCTGCATGGTAACATTGAAGAGGAACAGCGGCTCGCCCGGCGCCTTTTGCTCATAGAGCTCGATGATCTTCTGATAATCCGCGCTGTCGCTGATAAAGCCGCGCAGGCGGCCGGCGTCGGCTGCGAAATCCGGTTCATACAGCTGGGTCTCAAAGCCGAAATGCCCATAGACCTCCTGCCGGTTCCAGGACGAAGCCCGATACGGGTGCATCGCTGTGGTCTGATAGCCCTGCGCCCGCAGGCCGGATACCAGGCCGGGCGTCTGCATCCTGACGAACATCTGATACGGCGCGCCGCCCACCGGCAGGAACACCATGGAAGACCCGCTCAGCACCTCGAACTCGGTCGTCGCCGTGCCGCCGCCCAGAGTGGAGACCATCAGGCTGCCGCTGACCGTATTTTCCGCTCCGTCCAGCAGGCTGCGCACATATGGCATATAGTCCTCATTGGTCTCAAACTCGCCCAGCGTGCCAAGGTCGGCAAAGGATTCGTTCATGATCATGATGATATTGGGCTGCATCTCGCCCGTCCGGCCGGTATATTCCGCCGTGAGCTGTGTCACGGTGTCATCGGAATAGCCCTCCGGCGCGGTGACGACAGTCGTCGCTGCGGTGCGGCAGAAGTAATACAGTTCGCTGTATTCCAGATTGCCCTGCCAGAAGCCGAAGCTGTTCCCGACAAGCTGCAGCCCGCCCAGCCAGCAGGCCAGCAGCAGCGAGCAGGCCGCAAACTGCCAGCGGCGCGGCGCAGCCGCCGGCCGGCGCATCCGCCAGACCGCAAGGCAGAACACCGCCGCAATCGCCACGGTTTGCAGCACCGACAGCTCGACCGGCGCGGAATAACCCGCCGCGACGTTCTTCGCCGTGCCGATCGAAAGCAGATCGCCCAGCAAAACAGGCGTGCCGCGGAATACCATGACATAATGATCGACCAGCGCGTATACCAGCGTCAATCCCATGCCGATGCAGGCGGTCAGCCGGATATTGACCACCAGCAGGTAGACGATGCCGAAGACCGCCGCGTGGTACACATAGCCCTGCCAGATCTGCACATTGCCGATCACGATGCCGCCCTTGACCACATATTCGGTCAGCAGCAGGGCGAGCGAGGACGCGCCCAGCAGCACCAGCGCGTCATGCACCAGCAGCTCGGGCACAGTCGCCCGCCGCCGCGGGCGCAGCACGACCGGCAGGCCGATCAGGATGCCGAGCGCCCACTGGCTCTCCTCCCGGTAGTGGATCGAGCCCTTGCCGAGCAGGAATACCGCGGCATAGATCACCGCGGCCGTCAGCGCGAGATTGACGGCAAAACCGAAAATTTGCCTGATTGTTACCTGTTCTTTACGTTTGGGGTGCAAAAATACCGTTCTCCTTTTGATGCAGCAAGGCCGCTGCGGCGGGCAGCCGCAGCGGCCGGTGCAGACAGGTTATACCTCTTCTCCGTCCTTCTCCACGCGGGTGACGGCGATGGACAGCTCGTCGAGCTGCTTGTCGTCCACCACGTCCGGGCAGGACATCATCAGGTCGGACGCATTCTGTACCTTGGGGAAGGCGATCACGTCGCGGATGGAATCCAGACCCGCCAGCAGCATGCACAGACGGTCCAGACCGTAGGCCAGGCCGCCGTGCGGGGGCGCGCCGTAGGAGAACGCGGTGATCAGATGGCCGAA
>CALWJG010000232.1 GCA_944380945.1 uncultured Agathobaculum sp.
CGGGCGGCGACCTGCCGCAGCATGTTGTCCGCGATCTGCGCGATCTCGTCCTCGCTCAGGCGGTTGAACACGATGATGTCGTCGATGCGGTTGAGGAATTCGGGGCGCACTGCGTTCTTCAGCTCGCCCATCACGTCCTCCTTGATCTGCTCGAACGTGCGCTCGGCGTCGTCCGCGCCGCCCTCGGCAAAGCCCAGCGCCTTGCGGCTCTTGCCGGTGATCTTCTGCGCGCCGATGTTGGAGGTCATGATGATGATGGTGTTCTTGAAGTCGATGTGGCGGCCCTGACCGTCGGTCAGCACGCCGTCCTCGAGGATCTGCAGCAGGATGTTGAACACATCCGGATGCGCCTTTTCGATCTCATCGAACAGCACGACCGAGTACGGATGGCGGCGCACCTTTTCGGACAGCTGGCCGCCCTCGTCATAGCCGACATAGCCCGGAGGCGAACCGATCATGCGGGAGACCGCATGCTTTTCCATGTATTCCGACATATCGATGCGGATCATGGCGTTCTCGTCGCCAAACATGGCTTCCGCGAGCGCCTTGGACAGCTCGGTTTTGCCCACGCCGGTCGGGCCGAGGAACAGGAACGAGCCGATCGGACGCTTGGGGTCGCGCAGGCCGACACGGCCGCGGCGGATCGCCTTTGCGACCGCGGTGACGGCCTCATCCTGCCCGATGACGCGCCCATGCAGCGTATCCTCGAGGTGCAGCAGGCGCTGGCCCTCGTCCTCGGTCATCTGGGCGACCGGCACGCCGGTCCAGCCCGAGATCACAGCCGCCACGTCGTCCGGCGTGATCGCGCCGTGCGTCTTGGTCTGCTGGTCAGACCATTCCTTTTTGCGCGCTTCGAGCGCGTCGCGCTTGGCCTTCTCCTCGTCGCGCAGCTTGGCGGCGTTCTCGAAGTCCTGCGTCTTGACCGCCTCTTCCTTCTTGGCGGCGATCGCGGCGATCTCGTCCTCGAGCGCCTTGAGGTCGGGCGGCGCGGTCAGCGTGGACAGGCGCACGCGCGAGCACGCTTCGTCGATCACGTCGATGGCCTTATCCGGCAGGAACCGTCCGGTCACATAGCGCACGGACATCTTGACCGCGGCTTCGATCGCGTCGTCCGGGATCTTGATGCGGTGGTGCGCCTCATAGCGGTCGCGCAGGCCCTTGAGGATGGCGACTGCGTCCTCGGCGGACGGCTCGTCGATCTGCACGGGCTGGAAGCGGCGCTCGAGCGCGGCGTCCTTTTCGATGTTCTTGCGGTATTCATCCAGCGTGGTCGCGCCGATGACCTGCACCTCGCCGCGGCTCAGCGCGGGTTTCAGGATGTTGGCCGCGTCGGCCGCGCCCTCGGCGGCGCCCGCGCCCATCAGCATGTGCATCTCATCGACAAACAGGATGGTATCCTTTTTGGCGGTCAGCTCTTCGATGACCTTTTTGATGCGCTCCTCGAACTCGCCGCGGTACTTGGTGCCCGCGATCATGCCGGTCAGGTCGAGCGAGATAACGCGTTTGTCCTTCAGGGTCTCGGGCACGTCGCCCGCGACGATCTTCTGTGCCAGACCCTCGACGACCGCGGTCTTGCCGACGCCCGGATCGCCGATCAGCGCCGGATTGTTTTTGGTGCGGCGGGACAGGATCTGGATGACGCGCTGGATCTCCTTTTCGCGGCCGATGACCGGGTCGAGCTTGCCTTCCTTGGCGGCGGCGGTCAGGTCGCGGCCGAACTGGTGGAGCGCGTCGCCTGCGGCGGCTGCGCCGCCCGGCGCGCCCTCGCCCGCCATGCCGCCCTGCTCTGCGCCGCCCAGCGCCTCCTGCAGCTTTTCCGCGAGCAGCTGCGGGGTGACTTTGAGGTTGGCCAGCGCGGTCAGCGCGACGTTCTGGCCCTCGCGCAGGATGCCGAGCAGCAGGTGCTCGGTGCCCACATAGCCCGTGCCCATCTGCGCGGCGGACTGGATCGACAGCTCGATGATGCGCTTGGTGCGCGGGGTCATGCCCTGCGGGGCGGAGGCGTCCGGCGTGCCGCGGCCGGACAGATCCTCGATCTGCTTGACCAGCGCATCGTCCGTCACGCCTGCGGCGGCGAGCGCCTTGGCGGCCGGGCCGCTGCCCTCACGCAGCAGGCCGAGCAGCAGGTGCTCCGAGCCGATATAGCTGTGTCCGAACGAGCCCGCGGCTTCCTGTGCCTTGGCAAGCGCCTGCTGGGCGCGCTCGGTGAAACGGTTCTGATAGAACATAGGTCAACACTCCTTTCAGAGTTGCAATCAAAAATGAATGTATCATAGGGCGCGCAGCGCGCGCCCGTATGTGCTTTTACGCGAACCGGATGTTCTGCGCGGCTTCGCGCAGCATGGCGGCGCGCTTCTGGTCGCGCTCCTGCGGCGCGCCGGTCAGCATGGCCGGACGGATGCGCTGCTCGAGCTGATAGAGCGCCTGCGGGTCGATGCCGGACAGCATGCCCATCTGCAGGCCGACCAGCACATCCGAGATGCACTGGACCGCCTCGGCGGTCTCGATCAGGTAGGCCGAGCGCAGCGTGCCTGCCGCGCGGTAAATGCGGTCGCGCAGGCCGGCCTCGTTCTGGCTGCGCACCTGCTCGCGCGCCTTTTTCTCCGCGTCGATGATGGCGGTCGCGGTCTCGACCAGCTTGTCGGTCAGCTCGGCCGCCGAAGCGCCCAGCGTGACCTGATTGGAGATCTGGTAGAACCCGCCGACGGCCTTGGAG
>CALWJG010000233.1 GCA_944380945.1 uncultured Agathobaculum sp.
ACCAGTGCGAGAACCTTTTTCTGATGGCATGCAAGTGAACGAAAAATACGCATACAGACCAGAAATTGGCCGAAATGCACAGAATACAGAACAAATCCGCATAAGGGTTTTTCTGGAAGATACGGCGGGACGAACGCAAATCGCCCCGCGCCCCACCCACCCGCGTGACGAAATTTTGGAAGGATTTTTGTGCGGAATGTACAGAACAAAATACCAGCCGTCCGGCGCCGGACGGCTGGTGTTATCTTTTTTCGTTTTCCCATTGGCCGCGCTACGGCAAGCCCCGGAGGCGGCAATGCCGCAGGAGGCGGCCGGAGATCAGCCCTTCTGCAGGCGCTGCTCCATGTAATCGTGCGCGTTGTTTTCCAGCGTGTCGTCGAGCGGTGCGAGCGGTTCTGCGTCGCCGTATTTGCGGACAAGCGCGGTCTGCAGGATGAAATCGCACAGCACCGGGTTTTTGGGCAGCAGCGAGCCGTGCGAGTAGGTCGCAAACACGTTTTTGTACCGCGCGCCCTCGGTCTGGTCCTCGCCGTTGTTGCCATAGCCCTTGAGCACCGTGCCGAGCGGTGCGACCCTGTCGCCCAGATAGGTCTTGCCCGAGTGGTTCTCAAACCCGACCACGACCGCTCCGCTGCTCTCCGGCGCGGTGCGGAACATGTAGTTGCCGATCATGCGCTCTTTGGCGCCGATCGTGTGGATGTCGATCGCGCCGATGAAGTCCAGCTGGCTGCCGTCCCAGGTCTTGTAATACTGGCCGAGCATCTGGTAGCCGCCGCAGATGGCGAGGAACACCTTTTCGTCCTCAACCGCGCTGCAGATCCCGCGCCCCTTGCCGGAGGCGAGGTCGCGCAGCAGCACCTCCTGCTCGAAGTCCTGCCCGCCGCCGATGAAAAAGATGTCATAGCGGCTGATGTCGAGCGGCTGGCCGATCGAGCACTCCTCGATATTGACCTTGATGCCGCGGTCCTCGAGCCGCCGCTTCATGGTGATGATGTTGCCCCGGTCGCCGTACAGGTTGAGGATATCCGGGTACAGGTGACAGATATTCAGTTCCATTTTCCCGTTCCTCCTTATTCGTAAAACGCCTTGACGTCCGTGTGCTTGCCGATCTCGCTGCGCAGGTCGAACATCGCCGTGTAGGTCGGCATGAGGAACGCGGGCGTCTCGTCCGCCGCGATCTCGCCCAGCAGCTGGTCATAGCTGCGCACGACCTCGAGCTTGTCCGTCTGGAAGCCCGCATATTTGAGCCGCAGCGCCATATCGTCCGCGCGCACGCCGGATACCAGCACGCGCGGGAAGCGGTCCTGCTGCGCGGCGAGCGCCTCGAAATCCACATCCCAGATCCAGCTGATGTCCGTGCCGTCCGCAAAGCGGTCGTTGAGCAGGAACGCGAGCTGGAAGCGGCCCTCGTCATGCGCGATCAGGTTGATGACCTGATTGAAGCCCGCCGGGTTTTTGACCAGCATCATGCGCGCCTGCGCGCGGCCGAGCGTGAACTGCTCCGCGCGGCCGAAGCCGCACTCGAACTGGCCGAGCGCGCTGACCGCGGTCTGCTCGTCGATGCCGACCACATGGCTGACCGCCGCCGCAGCCGCCGCGTTGTAGATGTTGTAGCCGCCGGGCAGGTTGACATGCACTTCATGCTCCCGGCCAAAGATATCCAGCACCACGTCGGATGAGTCCGCGCCGGTTTTGACGACCCGGGTCACCGCCACATCGGGCGTCTGGCGGTGATAGCCGCATTTGGGGCAGCGGAAGCCGCCCAGATGGCCGTAGGTCGTATAGTCATATTCGTATTCGGTCTTGCAGTGGATGCAGTAGAGCGCATCCGAGAGCTCCTGCACGGCATCCTGATAGATGGGCACGTTGACGCCGAACCAAACCACTTTATTCGGCACATTTTCCGCGAGCGAGGAGGTGAGCGAGCAGTCCGCATTCAGGCAGAGCGTCGCGTCCGGGATGTGGGTGATGCCCTCGCGGATGGCGTTCAGCGTGTGGGTGATCTCGCCGTAGCGGTCGAGCTGGTCGCGGAAGATATTGTTCACCACCAGACATTCGACCGGCAGGTATTCGCTCGTGCGGCGGAAGGCCGCTTCGTCGCACTCGATCAGCGCATGGGTATACGGGCATTTGCCGGACAGCGTGCAGTGCTGCGCGAACACGGCGATAATGCCGGTCAGCAGGTTTGCGCCCGACTTGTTGGAGAAATATTTGAGCCCCGCGTCGGCAAAGGCCTGCTCGATCATGCGGGAGGTGGTGGTTTTGCCGTTGGTGCCGGTCACGACCGTGACCTTGACGCCGCGCGACAGCTCGCCGAGGATATTTTTGTCGATCCGGAGCGCGAGCTTGCCCGGCAGGTTGGTGCCGCCGCGGCCCAGCCTGCGCAGCAGCGCGCCGGACGCCTTGCACACCGCAACCGCCAGCCTGGTTTGGAGTTTCATATCATGGCCCCTTTTTCTGTCGAATTCATATAGAAAAAGTATACCGCATTTCCGCAAGCAGTACAAGCATGGAAATCCGGCAAAATGACGTTTTGCACAAGTTATACCGGACGATTTTGTGCGATATGGCAGAAGCGCCTGCCACGCAGCGCGTGCGGCGCGAGCGGATATGCAGCTGCGCGCGGCTGTGCCGTCGCCCGACGGTCTGGCGATGGGCATAGCGCACAAATTTCAGCCGGGAAATTTGCCGCAGTATTCGGGCGGC
>CALWJG010000234.1 GCA_944380945.1 uncultured Agathobaculum sp.
TTCTCTTGGACCTGCGGTCCAATTCACCTTCTCGCGCCCTACGGGGCGGTTTCCCACGTCCAAGGACGGAGGCAGGAGGGGTGATGCAGATGGCATCCTTGGCAGCGCGCACGCGCGGGATCCTTCGCTTCGCTCAGGATGACAGAGGGGATGTCAGGATGGCAGAGGGAGGGCGTCAGGACGGCAGAAAAATGTCAAAATGGCAAAAAGAAAAGGGCGCGCAATGCGCGCCCCTGCGGGACGGAGGTTCAAAAGGCGCGGGGGCAGCGCAAAAGTTCCGCTTGCCTTGCAAGGCGATACCCCACCCCGCACACTATGCCTGCGCCGCCAGATACGCCGCGAGCGCGTCGGCAAAGCCGCCCTCGACGACCGTCGCCGCCGAGGAGAGCATCAGGTTGAGCGGCAGGCCGAAATCCTCGACCGCAAAGCCGTCCGCATCCCGCTCGCCCAGCTTTTCGCGCATGCTGCGCGCGTCCGACACATAGGCGAACACCGGCTTGCCCTTGGCGAACGCATAGCCGACCTCAAAGCAGGTGCCGCTGTCCGGCTCCTGCCCGCGGAACGGGTTGAGGTTGGCGATCACCGCGTCCGCCTGATCGATCAGGCCGCAGTTGCCGGCAAAAATGTCCGCGGCGCACGCCGCCTCGTTGTCCAGCGGGTACAGGCCGATACAGCCCCGGCCCGCGCACAGCATTTTCATCTGCGCGCCGCGCTGCCGGGCGTCGGGCGCGAACACGTCAAACCCCGCCAGATAGATCTTTTTCATCGCTTGGCGCTCCTTTCCCGTCCGGCTCACTTGCCCTGCTCCCAGCCCTCGGCCGTCTCGAGCATGCACTCCTCGCCGTCCAGATGGCGGCCGGCGAACGCCTGCCGGTTGTTCTCGTAGATCAGGCGCAGGCCCTCGAGCGTCAGGTTGGGGTCGACCTCGTCGATCAGGTCGCAGTAGGCGGCCATCATGCGGCCCATGCCGCCCGTCGCCACGACGCGCGCCCGACCGCCCAGCTCGCGCTGGATGTCCGTGATGATGCCGGTCAGCGCGCCCACATAGCCGCGCACCGCGCCCGACTGCATGGACTGCACGGTGGTCTTGCCGATGGCGTGTTCGGGCCGCTCGATGTCCACGCGCGGCAGCTTGGACGCCTTGAGGAACAGCGCCTCCATCGCCACCTTGATGCCCGGGAAGATCGCGCCGCCCTGATAGGCGCCCGCGGCGTCGATCGCGTCAAACGTGGTCGCGGTGCCGATGTCCACAATGATCAGCGGCTTGCCGTACTTGTGCACCGCGCTGACCGCGTTGACCAGCCGGTCCGCGCCGACCTCGCGCGGGTTGGCGTATTTGTTTTCGATGCCGATGTCCACATCCTTGCCCGCGACGAGCGGCTGCACGCGCAGGTACTTGCGGATGGCATTGATCAGCGTGTACATCACCGGCGGCACGACCGACGCGATGATCACCGCGCGGGTCTCCGCCCGGTCGATGCCGTGAAAATGGTAATACTGCGAGATCTGCATGCCCAGCTCGTCCGAGGTGCGCTCGGCATTGGTCGAAATGCGGAACGAGCCGCGCAGCTTGTCCCCTTCATACAGGCCGAACACCATGTTGGTATTGCCCACGTCAATGGTCAGAAGCATATCTTTCTTTCCCCTTTATCCTCCGATTTTCTCCCGGCGGAGCAGCCCGCCGTCCTCATCGAGCACCTCGATCACGGGCGGCTGCCCGCCCCCTGCGGTCAGCCGCACAAAGCTCGCCGGGCCGCCGCGCGGCAGGCTGATGCTGCCCGGGTTGCACACGAGCACGCCGTCCCGCCGCTCGATCTGCACACGGTGGGTGTGGCCGAAAAAGGCCAGCGCGCAGCCCTCCTCGCGCGCGCGGGCGGCGACCATGCCGCAGCCGCCGTGCACATGCTCGCGGTGGCCGTGCGTCAGGTAGATGCGCAGGCCGCCGAGCGTCGTCGCGCAGTAGAGCGGCGCGTCCGTGTCGTAATCATTGTTGCCGCGCACGCGCAGGATGGGCAGCCCCGGAAAGGCGCGCTCGAGGTCGCGCGCATCGTCCGCATGGTCGCCCAGATGCAGCACCGCGCCGGGCGCTTCCCGCTCGATGGCGAAGGCCATGCCCATGTTATAGCCGTGTGAATCGGCAAACACCAGTATTTTCAAAGCTGATCGCCCCTCCCGCGGATGCCTGCTGCCGCGCAGAATTTTTAACATGCTGATTTTACACCGTGTTTCCGCGCTTGTAAACCCGCCTGCGCACATTTTTTGCCGGCCGGGCATATACTGGCAGCAAACGACTACGGAAAGGGATGGGAGCCAATGCCCGATCAGAACGACATCCTGCGCCGCCTGTCCGCGCAGGCCGGCAGCCCGGAGGCCGCGGCGCGGCTGCGGGCCGCGCTCGGCACGCCGGAGGGCAAAAGGGCCGTGCAGGCCATCTCCGCGCAGCACGCGGCGGCGCTCGAGCGCGCCGCCGCGGCCGCCCAGCGCGGCGACATGGGCGAGGCCGCGCGGCTGGCGCGGCAGCTCATGCAGACCGAGGAGGGCGCGCGCCTGGCGCAGCAGCTCCGGCAGATCTTCCGCGGGTAAGGGGGCGCGCTGATGGAAAACGATATGCTGTCCTCCCTGCTGCGCGACCCCGCGGCGCTGCAAAGCGCGGTGCA
>CALWJG010000235.1 GCA_944380945.1 uncultured Agathobaculum sp.
AAAGCGGGGACAAAGTGGGAGCAGGTCGCGTTCGAGCGCCTGACCCACCACGACCTGTACCCGGAAAAAGTGGATAACAGATAAACAGCCTTTTGAAAAACATTGTTTTCGAACAGCCAAAAGCCCGTCCACTCGGACGGGCTTTTGGTTTATCAGTCCTTATAGAACGCGCCGAAGCCCTTGTAGGCCATATACAGGTCGAGCTTGGCGATGACCTCGAACGGCGCATGCATAGACAGCACGGGCACGCCCGCGTCCACGGTGTCGATGTTGCGGTTGGCCAGATACATGGCCACCGTGCCGCCGCCGCCCTGATCGACGCGGCCCAGCTGGCCGGTCTGCCAGATGACGCCCGCCTTGTCGAAGATGCAGCGGATGCGCGCCATCAGCTCGGCGGTCGCGTCCGAGGTGCCGGACTTGCCGCGCGCGCCCGTGTACTTGACCAGCGCGAAGCCGCAGTTGGCGCGGGCGTCGTTGCGCTTTTCCGAAACCTCGGGGAAGTTGGGATCAAAGGCGTTGCACACGTCCGCGGACAGGCAGACCGAGTGCTCGAAGCATTCGTCCGTGAGCGCGTCCTGCGCGCGGCACAGGTCGGCCATGAAGGTGTCGAACGCGCGGGACTGCATGCCGGTCACGCCGTCCGAGCCGGTCTCCTCCTTGTCCACCAGCAGGCACACGCAGGTGTGCGCGGGCGCGCCCTTGAGGTCGAGCAGGGCGGTCGCTGCGGAGTAGGCGCACACGCGGTCGTCATGGCCGTAGGAGCCGACAAACGAGCGGTCGAGGCCGATGTCGCACGCCGGGAAGGCGGGCACGCAGCACAGCTCGGCGGACAGGAAGTCCGCCTCCACCATGCCGTACTGCCGGTTGAGGTATTCCATCACCGCGAGCTTGACCTTTTCGGTGCACTTCTCGTCCTCGGTCTCGCTCGGCACCGAGCCGATCAGGATGTTCAGGCCCTCGCCCTTGATGACCTCGGTCGCCTTTTTGGTCATCTGCTCGGTCGCGAGGTGGGGCAGCAGGTCGGTGATGACGAACTTGGGGTCGTCCGGCTTGTCGCCGATGCGCACCTCGACCTTTTTCATCTGCCCGTTGTGGCACACGCAGACCACGCCGCGCAGCTCGAGCGGGATGGCGGTCCACTGGTATTTTTTGATGCCGCCGTAGTAGTGGGTCTTGAAATAGGCCATGCCGCTGTCCTCATAGAGCGGCACGGTGCGGATGTCGACGCGGGGCGCGTCGAGGTGGGCGGCGGTCAGGCGCACGCCCTCGCCCAGCGGCTTTTTGCCGATCACCGCGAGCATGATGCCCTTGCTGCGGTTGACCTGATAGATGCGGTCGCCGGGCTTGAGCGCGCCGCCGCGCGTCCACGCGCGGAAGCCCTTGTCCTCCGCCATGCGCACGATCTCCCTGACCGCGTCGCGCTCGGTCTTGCCCTCGTTCAAAAAGGCCTTGTAGCCCTCGGCGTAGTCCTGCATATTGCGCTTATCGCTGCCGGTCAGACGGTCAAAGCCGGGCTTTTTGTCGTAAAACAGCTGTTCGGAAGTCATGGTCATTCTCCTTTGCACAAGATAAGATATAAAGCATCGGCGTCGCGCCGGAGGGCGTCGAGGTCGCCGTTGTTTTCCAGAATATAGTCGCATTTCGCGCGGTAAAAGCCGTCGTCCGGCTGGGCGAGGATGCGCGCGCGCGCAGCGGGCTCCGCCAGCCCGTCCCGCGCCATGACGCGCCGCACGCGCGTCTCGAGGTCGGCGAGCACGCCCACGGTCTTATCGCAGAAGTCGTCCGCGCCCGCCTCGAACAGGGTCGGCGCGTCGTACAGCACGATCGGGCGGTCCGCCTGCGCGCGGATCGCCGCGAGCGAGGCGGCGCGGATGTAGGGCACGGTGATCTCGTTGAGCCGCCGGAGCTTGTCCGGATCGGCGAACACGATCGCGGCGAGTTTAGGGCGGTCGAGCGCGCCGGTCTCGTCGGTCACGCCGCCGAACGCCGCGTCGAGCGCGTCGAGCATTTCCCGGTTTGCCGCGCACAGGTCACGGTAGACCGCGTCCGCGTCCACCCAGCCCGCGCCGAGCGCGCGCATGCGCGCGGCGACCGTGCCCTTGCCGGTGCCGCTGCCGCCGGTCAGGCCGATGATTTTCATTTTACCACATCCTTTGCGGGGATATTACAGGAAGGGGAAATTTCCCCTTTTCGGGGTTGCCCTGCCGGGCGGGCGCGCACGCGTCGTGCCCTCCCCCCTCCGGCGGGCACCCGCCGAACCCGGCTCCCCTTTGAGGGGAGCTGGCACGGCCGCAGGCCGTGACTGAGGGGTCACCTAAGGGGATGGCAGCCGGATGGATGGGACCTCTCCGTCAGCGCCTGATAAAACGGCGCGCCGAGGTCGTGGCCCAGGCCAGCTTCTCTTGGACCTGCGGTCCAATTCACCTTCTCGCGCCCTACGAAGGCGCCTCCCCGCTCATAATGCAAGCCCTTGCGAGGACCTCTCCGTCTCGCCGCTGGCGCGGCGATCCACCTCCCCTCAAAGGGGAGGCAGGATGGGTGAAGCAGACGGCGTCGGTCGCTTGCGTGGTTCCACTTCAAAGCTGGATCACCGCAAACCCTGCGGCCTTCTTGATCCGGTTCGCCACCGCCAGCCCCAGCCCCTCGTCCGAGG
>CALWJG010000236.1 GCA_944380945.1 uncultured Agathobaculum sp.
ATCCCGGATTTCAAGCTGTCCACCGAAAAGGCGCGCGCGGCACTGCCCAAAACCATCGCGCACCGCGACGCGGTCTACAACCTTGCGCGCGCGGCGCTGCTCGCGGGCAGCCTGACCACCGGCCAGCTGGAGAATCTGGACGTCGCGACCGGCGACTGCCTGCACCAGCCCTACCGCTTCGGCCTGATCGAAAACGGCGAGGACATCGTGCGCGGCGCCAAGGAGCTGGGCGCACTGGGCGCTTATATCTCGGGCGCAGGCCCGTCCATCGTCGCGATGGTCTACAAGGGCGACCGCGATTACCTTTCGCGCGCGCAGGCCATGTGCGAAAAGCAGTATCCGCACTGGAAGGCCGTGCAGCTGCGCTGCGACGAGGTCGGCGCGACCGTCAAACGCATTTGAATCGAGACCGCACTTTGCGGTAGGCGATATAAGGAGGAAACGTAACAGATATGAGTCTTATTGTGCAAAAGTTCGGCGGCACTTCGGTTGCCGACACCGAGCGCCTCAAGAATGTCGCGGACATCGTGACCAAAACGGCGCAGGCCGGCAATCAGGTGGTGGTCGTCGTATCCGCGCAGGGCGATACGACCGACGATCTGATCGCCAAGGCGGCGGAGCTGAACGATCATCCGTCCCGGCGCGAGATGGACGTCCTGCTCAACACGGGCGAGATGATCTCCATGTCGCTGCTCGCCATGGCGATCCAGAAGCTCGGCTTTTCCGTGGTTTCGCTGACCGGCTGGCAGATCGGTCTGGAGACCAACAGCAACTATTCGGACGCGCGCATCAAGCGCGTCACGGGCGAGCGCCTGCGTGCGGAGCTGGATAACGGCCGCATCTGCATTGTGGCGGGCTTTCAGGGCCTCAACAAGCTGGGCGACGTGACCACCCTCGGCCGCGGCGGCTCGGATACCACGGCGGTCGCCATCGCGGCGACGCTGGGCGCGGACCTGTGCCAGATCTATACCGACGTGGACGGCGTATACACTGCGGACCCGCGCATCGTGCCGGGCGCGCGCAAGCTGGAGGCCATCACCTACGACGAAATGCTCGAGCTGGCTTCGCTCGGCGCGCAGGTGCTGCACAACCGCTCGGTCGAGATGGCAAAGAAGTACAATGTCGACCTCGAGGTCGTTTCGAGCTTTACCCGCAACCCGGGTACCAAAGTCAAGGAGGGTTCTCACATGGAAAAAATGAATGTTTCGGGCGTCGCCCGTGACAATAACTGCGCCCGTGTTGCGATCATCAACGTATCGGATACCCCGGGCACGGCGTTCAAGGTGTTCTCGCTGATGGCCAAGCACAATGTCAATGTCGACATCATCCTGCAGTCGGTCGGCCGCGACAACAAGAAGTCGATCTCGTTCACCATCCGACAGGACGACGCGGAGCGCGTCGGCCAGATCCTCAAGGACAACGCCGAGATGCTGGGCTTTGAGGATGTTTCCATCAGCACCAAGGTCGCCAAGGTGTCCATCGTGGGCGCGGGCATGGCGTCCTCGGCGGGCGTGGCGTCCAAGATGTTCGAGGCGCTCGCAATGGCGGGCATCAACATCCGCATGATCTCCACCTCGGAGATCAAGATCTCGGTCCTGATCAACGAGGAGGACAGCGAGAAGGCGGTCAAGGCCATCCACGAGGAATTTTTTGGGGAATAATTCGTCAAAACTTTAACGAAATCGCTTGACATTGCAGGCTGACTTTGTTATAATATTGTCAATCGACAGGAAAGGAAGTTTATACCATGAAAAAGCTGTGGTGCCTGTTCCGCCGCCGTTTTGCCAACGGAACGGATAAGATGTGCGTCGCTCTGTCCGAGACCGAGGGCCGTGTCCGCTCGTGCCCGTTCGAGACCGAGGAAGAGGCGAAGGCGAAGTGCCCGGAGTATGCCTTTAACAACCGCTTGGACGGCGATGAGGAAGGCGTCGAGTAATATCCATACACAAGCCAAAACGGAAGCCCCGAAAGAAGACGTTCTTTCGGGGCTTTTCCGCAAACGGCGCCTTGTCAACCGCCGGTTGACAAAAAGAAACGCCGGGTTGGTGGCGTTTTGACCGGAAATCAGGCACACTGGGGATAGAGAAAGCGAGGTGGACGGTATGACGACAGGAGAGAAGATCGCGGCGCTGCGGCGCGAAAAGGGCCTGAGTCAGGAGGCGCTGGGCGAAAGGCTCGGGCTGTCCCGGCAGGCGGTGAGCAAGTGGGAGTCCGATCAGGCCGTGCCCACGATGGACAATCTGATGGAGCTGAGCCGGCTGTTCGGCGTGCCGGTGGATACGCTGCTGCGGCCGGACGAGGCGCTGCCGGGCGGCGGGCCGCCGGAGGGCGTCAAGCTGTCCGCAGAGGGGCTGAAGATCTCCTATGCACCTGTGCTGACGAAAAAGACAAAGTGGTTTATCATCGCGCTGGCGGTGCTCATCGGCGTGAGCGTTCTGGGCAATTTCTATGCCATGGTGCGTGTGCGGGCAATGCAGGAGGAGATGGGCCGTTTGCAGGAACAACTGAACGGAATGTCCGGACAGATTGCAGGACTGTATGCGCAGCCTGTAATCGAGCAGCCAACAGAAACAGACGAGGCGTTTTCACAGGTATCGGTTGACTG
>CALWJG010000237.1 GCA_944380945.1 uncultured Agathobaculum sp.
GTTTTTCTTTTGCGGAGCGGATACTTTTCGGACAATCCTGTGCTATACTGAAAGCGATAAAAGGAGGGGAGGACCATGGCAGGACATATCTTACTGGCGGAGGACGACAAGGCGCTGTCCGCGCTCATGCAGGACTTTTTCCGCGCGGCGGGCGTGCAGGTGACGCCGGCCTATGACGGCGGACAGGCGCTCGCCCTCGCGCAGGAGCGCGCGTTCGACCTGCTGGTGCTGGACGTGATGATGCCGCACCTCAACGGCCTTGAGGTGTGCGAGGCGGTGCGGCGCGAGAGCGACGTGCCGGTGATCTTCGTCACCGCGCTCGGGCAGGAGGGCGATACGCTCGCGGGCTTCCGCGCGGGCGCGGACGACTATGTGACAAAGCCGTTCTCGTTCCCCGTGCTGGTGGCCAAGGCGCAGGCGCTCATGCGCCGGGCGCGCGGCCTGCGGCTGGGCGCAAGCGAACTGGGCTACGGCAGCATTTTGATGGACACCGCGACGGGCGCGGTCACGGTGGACGGCGCGCCGGTGTCCCTGCGCCCCAAGGAGGCGCAGATTTTGGAGCTGCTGCTGCGCGAGCAGGGGCGCACGGTGTCGCGCGACCTGCTGATCGAGCGCGTGTGGGGCGTGGAGTTCGACGGCGACGAGCGCATGGTCGACCGCCATGTGGCGGGGCTCAGAAAGGCGCTCGGCACGGCGGCGCAGCACATCAAGGCGGTCTACGGCAAGGGGTACCGATTGGGGGGATCGTGATGAAAAGGCTGAGGGCATTCTGGCTGCGGAGGAGTATTGCGACAAGGCTGACTGCGCTGATGGCGCTGATGCTGGCGCTTGTGTGCGCGCTGTGGACGTGGTTTGCATGGACAAAGGCCGCGAACGAAGTATCCAATAACGCTTATTACCGCGCGAAGAATAATTATGAGAATATCATGGCGGTATTGGAGTATAAACAATATGATTTTGCGCATATGCCCTATCCAAACACGCCGGAATATTACCGTTTGAAATCCGATCTCTATGAAGTCCACGCCGATTCGCCTTACAGTATACGTTATTTCACCAACAACGAAACGGTCGTCGTTAATTCCGCATGGTGCGTAAAGGGATTGCTCCACTACGACGAACCAGTTGGCTATGAAGAAGGCATTACGGTCGATATCAGCGACTTTTCAGCCGATGAAATCCAGTCTTTCTACGATTATCTGGAAACACAGGACATCACACATGACATGCCGCTCCGAAACCCGTTGCTGACCGTTTACGGCGTGCTGGACGATACTGTCTCCCCGCATCTGTTTTATCCAAACCGCATAGAAACACAGGATGGTCAGCAGGTTTGGCGGGCGGAACGGCCGGTCACCGAGCAGGATACCTGCCGGTTCTATTATCAAGACAGTTTCGCCGGTTCTGATTATCAACAGCATCTGGATGCCATGCGGTGGGTACAAGCCCGACAGCGCGGAGTGAGCAATCTTGAATTAGAAGATTTAGCACATCATAATTTTGCAGCAAATACATGGGCAAACCGATACATTGTCATACAATATACCTATGTATATGATTACTATGATGACATTTCCAATTATTTTCGCAGTTTTCCCATGATGGTATTCATTTTGTGCCTGCTTCTCATCTATCTGTTCTACAAGGGCGTGCGCCGCGCGGTGGTCTACCCGCTGTACGACACCACCCGGCAGGCGCAGCACGTCGCGCACCTCGAGTTCGACCAGTTCCACCCGGACACCGATCGCGGGGACGAGATCGGCCAGCTCAACCGCGCGCTTTCCGACATGGCGGGCGACCTGCACGCGCGCTGGGACAGCGAGCGCGATTTGGAGGACAGGCGGCAGCAGTTCGTCGCCGCGGCGAGCCACGACCTCAAGACCCCGCTCGCGCTGATCGGCGGCTATGCCGAGGCCATCGCGCAGGACATCTCCCCGGAGGAAAACGCGCGCTACCTCGCCGCGATCGAGCAGGAGACCGGCCGCATGAACGCGCTCGTGCGCGAAATGCTGGACTACACCCGCCTCGACCGCACGGACGAGCTGCAAAACCGCAAAACGGTCGATCTGTCTGCGCTCACCCGGTCGCTGCTCGAGGAATACGCGCCGCTGTTTGAAAACCGCCGCCTGTCGGCCGACATCGCGGACGGCGTGCGCATCCGCGGGGACGAGACCCTGCTGCGCCGGGCGTTCGGCTGCCTGCTCGAGAACGCGGCCAAGTATTCGCCGGACGGCGGGCGCGTGGCGGTCGTGCTGCGGCAGGGCGGCGGCATTTTCGAGGTCGCAAACGACTGCGACCCCATCCCGGCGGACGAGCTGCCGCGCCTGTTCGAAATGTTCTACCGCGGGGACAAGGCGAGAAACCGCGCGGGCGGGCACGGGCTCGGCCTTGCGATCACGCGCAAGATCCTCGCGCTGCACGGCCTCGCCGTCTGCGCCGAGGGCACGGAGACCGGCGTTCGGTTTGTCGTCCGGAAAAAGTGAAAACAGGATGCAGGCAAAAAAGACGCCGGAGCAAAGCGGACTTTGCTCCGGCGTGGTGCCGCCAGCGGGAATCGAACCCGCACAGTATTGCTACCGGGGGATTTTAAGT
>CALWJG010000238.1 GCA_944380945.1 uncultured Agathobaculum sp.
TGTCTCAGGCAGCCCAATTGTACCTGTTCCAATCGCTATGGATTCCTGTTGTATGGTCCCTTATTAAAAGCTGCAAAATAAAAGAGACCCAAGGCATCTCTTGCCCTGAGTCTCTTTTTCGGTCCACTTTATGTGGCGGATTTGGTGCGTTTTTCGCGTGGGGAATACAGCTCAGCCCGGCGGCCAGGTCATATCGCGGCCGGAAAGCACATGGAAATGCAGATGGAACACGCTCTGTCCCGCCTGCTCCCCGATGTTGGACACAACGCGGAAGCTCTCCAGACCCATCTCCTTCGCGACCTTGGCGATCACCTCGAAGCAATGCGCCACGACCGCGCTGTTGGACGCGTCCACCGCAGCGACAGACTGGATATGCTGCTTGGGGATCACGAGAAAATGCGTCGGCGCCTGCGGGTCGATGTCATGGAAAGCATAGCACAGCTCGTCCTCATAGACCTTGTTGGAAGGGATCTCGCCCGCGGCGATTTTACAGAACAGACAATCCTGCATACAGACCGCTCCTTTCTTCTGTTACCAGTATAGCGGTTTTACAGCATCGCGTCAACAATGTTGTTGACCGCTTCGAGCGCTTCCTCGAGCTTGGCCGGGTTCTTGCCGCCCGCGGTCGCGCTGTCCGGACGGCCGCCGCCGCCGCCGCCAACGATCTTGGCGACCTCCTTGATGATCTTGCCCGCATGCGCGCCCTTCTTTACGGCCTCTGCGCCGCAGACGCACAGCAGGCTGACCTTTTCGCCATTGACAGAGGACAGCACCGCTACCATGTTGGGCGCCTTCTCCTTGATGTCGTCGCCCATGGTGCGCAGCACATCGGGCGTGGCGTCCTCCAGCTTGGTGGCAACCACATTGACGCCCTTGACGTCGCGGGAGACGTTGAACAGATCCACCATCTGCATGGAGGCGATCTTGCCGTTGAGCTTTTCCACCTGCTTGTTCATCGCGCGCAGGTCGGCCATGGTCTGCTCGACCTTGGCGGCCAGCTCGTTCGGCGAAGTCTTGAGCGCCGACGCAGCTTCGTTCAGAATG
Source organism: uncultured Agathobaculum sp. (assembly GCA_944380945.1). Lineage (GTDB taxonomy): Bacteria > Bacillota > Clostridia > Oscillospirales > Butyricicoccaceae > Agathobaculum. The sequence goes on from CALWJG010000238.1 coordinate 1,045, forward strand.
TGCTGGCGGTCGTTGAGGTAATCGAGGACCGCCTTGCCGGTCACTGCCTCGATGCGGCGCACGCCGGCTGCAACCGATGCCTCGCTGATGATCTTGCACATGCCGGCCTTGGCGGTGTTGTCCAGATGGGTGCCGCCGCACAGCTCAACCGAATCGCCAGCCTGTACCACGCGGACGACCTCGCCGTACTTCTCGCCAAACAGCGCCATCGCGCCCTTCTTCTTGGCCTCGTCGATGGACATTTCCTCGGTGATGACCGGGCTGCCGGCGAGGATCGCTTCGTTGACCAGCTCCTCTACCTGCTCGAGCTCTTCGGGCGTGAGCGCGGCAAAGTGCGTAAAGTCAAAGCGGATATGGTCGTTGGCCGTATAGGAGCCCGCCTGCTCGACATGGTCGCCCAGCACCTTGCGCAGCGCCTTCTGCAGCAGATGGGTCGTGGTATGCGCACGGCAGATGGCCTGACGGTATGCCGGATCGACCTTGGCCTCTACCTCGTCCTCGACCGAGATCTCGCCCTCGGTGACGACGCCGATGTGCATATACTTGCCGTCCTTGGTCTTCTGCACGTCGGACACGGTCACCACGCCGTTTTTGCCGGCCAGCACGCCGTGGTCGCCGATCTGGCCGCCCATCTCCGCATAGAACGGAGTGTGGTCGAGCACGACGGTGATCTTTTCGCCCTTGGCTGCCGCGCCGGACGGCTCGCCCTCGTTGACGATCGCCAGCACCTTGGCAGCCTCGCCCAGCGTCTCGTAGCCGTCAAAACGGGTCTTGATCGACTTGTCCAGACCGAGGTCCTCGCTCTGCCAGCCGAGGTCGCCCATCTTCTTGCGGTCCTCACGGGCGCGCTCACGCTGCTCGTTCATCAGACGGTCGAACTCGTCGCGGTCGGTCGTCATGCCCTGCTCCTCGAGGATCTCGAGCGTCAGGTCGATCGGGAAGCCGTAGGTGTCGTACAGCTGGAACGCGTCCGCCGCGGGCAGCTCCTTGCCGTTTGCCGCTGCGATACGCTCATTGAGGATGGACAGGCCGCTGTCGATCGTCTTGTTGAAGCTGGCCTCCTCGTTTTCAATGACCTTGTGGATATACTTCTGCTTCTCGACCAGCTCGGGATACGCGCCGCCGGACTCCTGGATGACCGTAGTCGCCACATCGGACAGGAACGGGCGGTCGATGCCGAGCAGCTTGCCGTGGCGCGCCGCGCGGCGCAGCAGACGGCGCAGCACATAGCCGCGGCCCTCGTTGGACGGGATGACGCCGTCGCAGATCATCATAACGGTCGAGCGGATGTGGTCGGTGATGACGCGGAGGGACACGTCGGTCTTTTCGCTGTCCCCATAGTGCTTGCCCGCGATCTCGGATACCTTGTTGGTGATATTGCGCACGGTATCCACGTCAAACAGCGAACCTACACCCTGCACCACGCAGGCCAGACGCTCAAGGCCCATGCCGGTGTCGATGTTCTTCTGCTTGAGCTCGGTGTAGTTGCCGTGGCCGTCGTTATCGAACTGGGAGAATACGTTGTTCCAGACCTCCATATA
>CALWJG010000239.1 GCA_944380945.1 uncultured Agathobaculum sp.
TGCGTACAGGTGCGGCATATACCGCGGTCGGCGGGGAACTGCAGGCTTTGCCTGCCGGCAGCAAAGTGGCATCTTTGACGACCTCGTCGGTGTACTTGAATGGCAGGAAGATATCGCTGACCGCGTTTAAGATCAATGGGAACAATTACTTCAAGCTGCGCGATCTGGGGGAAGCGCTGGACTTTGGTGTCGATTGGGACGAGAAAACCAGCACCGTTTTGTTGAGCACCTAAGCACTGGATCAATGGAAAATGCCCCGGCTGTTGCTGCCGGGGCGTTTTTGCGCTGGTCGGCGAACGGAAGGGGAGAACAACGTGCGCCGGCCGTTGCAGGGCAGGGACAAATATGCTATAATCAGGGCACATGAAAAGCGCGAAATGGCCGATACGATGTCAAAACTTTTGGGCAAAGAGCAGGCCGTTTGACCGCCTGAAAAACAGGTTCCCAAAACCATTTGACAGACATTTGACAGACATCAAAAAACTGGAAATTCCGAAAGCTGCAAAAAGTTATGAAAAAAGCAGCTTTTCATCAGAAAAGCTGCTTTTTTAGTGGCAGCCGAAGAAGGATTCGAACCCTCACAAACAGAGTCAGAGTCTGTCGTGCTACCATTACACAATTCGGCTGTATGCGCTTGGCGACCGCCTTGCGACTTGTATAGTATACAGCAGATCGGGGGCGGTGTCAAGCACTTTTTTCAGAAATCCTCTGTTTTTTGCAGAATGGACCGCGGCGGCGAAACAGCCGTTCCGCCTGTCTTATGTGCCGCCCAGCGCGGCGCGCAACTTTTCCAGCGCCCGCTTTTCGATGCGCGATACATAACTGCGCGAGATCCCCATCTGCCGGGCGATCTCGCGCTGGGGCAGCGGCGCGGGCACGCCCAGCCCGTAGCGCAGGCGGATGATCTCGCGCTCGCGCGGGGAGAGCGCGGCGGCCAGCGCGCGGTGCATGGCGTCGTAGCGGTCGTGCTCCTCGACCGCGGAAAGACCCTCGTCCTCGCAGCTGAGCACGTCCTGCAGCGCGAGCGCGTTGCCGTCGCCGTCGGTCTCGAGCGCGTCGGACAGCGACAGCTCGCCCGCCGTCTTGCGCTTCTGCCGGAAGTGCATGAGCAGCTCGTTCTGGATGCACTTGGAGGCATAGGTCGCCAGCCGGATGTTTTTGTCCGGCCGGAAGGTGCCCACCGCCTTGATCAGCCCGATCGTGCCGATCGAGATCAGGTCGTCCTGCTCCGCACTGGCGGCGTAATATTTTTTGACGATATGCGCCACCAGCCGCAGGTTGTGCTCGATCAGCTGCGCGCGGGCCGTTTCATCGTGCTCCTGCTGCATTTTGCGCAGCAGCTCGGCCTCCTTTTCCGGGGAGAGCGGGCGGGGGAAACACCCGTCCGCCCCCTGTACGCGCAGGACAAAGAAAAAGAACGCGCCGCCAAGCGCAAACAGGGCGGGGAACAGCATGGGCAGCCACCTCGTTTCACAGGATATCCACACCCTATGCGCGCGCCGGGCTGTCCTATTCGCGCAAAATAAGGGCTTGTATTTTAAGTGCATATCCTTTATAATAGTTAGGTATCAATGGCAAAATCCATGAGGAGGTGTAACTATGAATGGAGAAAGTATGCCGGGCGCAGGGGACTACATGTCCATGATCGCGAGCTTTGCTCCGATCGTTATCCTGATCGTTCTGTTTTATTTCCTGCTGATCCGCCCGCAGCGCAAGCGCGATAAGGCTGAGCGCGAGATGCGCAATTCGATCCAGGTGGGCGACGAGATCTCTACGATCGGCGGGTTTATCGGCCGCGTTGTCAGCATCAAGGACGATGTGCTGGTCATCGAGTCTTCGAGCGACCGCACCAAGCTTAAGCTCTACCGCTGGGCGATCCGCGGCAAGGAGGCGCCTGCGACCGAGTCGGTCGAGGCTCCCAAGGAAGCCAAGGAGACCAAGAAGGACGACAAGTAATAAACCGGTTTCTTGCCGAATAGAATGAATCATCTTTCATTCGGCGGGAGGATGCGCAATGATGAGAAAAACCAATGATGGCCGGTCGCCCGCCGGCGTCTTGCTGCCCTCTGCGGCAGCCGGGCTGCTGCTGACGCTGCTGGCCATGCTGGTCGGCGCGGTGCTGCTGCACCGGCGCGTGCTGCCGGAAAACGGGACGGCGCCCTATGCGCTGGCCGCGCTGGCGCTGGGCACGCTGCTTGCCGGCTGGATGGCTGCCAAACGCGCGCCGGGACGCAAGCTGTTCTGGGCGCTGGGCGCGGGCCTTGTGGTTTTTCTGGTGCTGCTGGCAGCGGGGCTCCTGCTGCGCGCGCAGCCCATTGATTTGGTCCGCACGGCGGCCAGCCTGCTCTGCGCGCTGGCGGCCTCGGCGCTCGGCGGATTTGCCGGCGCCAATATGCGCAGAAAAAAACAGTACAGCCACACGAAAAAGTAGGAGGGAACAACCATGAAGCATGTATCCACGCTGACCTCTGCCACCCTGAAGCAGACTGCGGCCCACGGCGGCTGCGGCGAGTGCCAGACTTCCTGCCAGTCCGCCTGCAAGACCTCTTGCACGGTAGCGAACCAGAAGTGCGAGCACGC
>CALWJG010000240.1 GCA_944380945.1 uncultured Agathobaculum sp.
TGTTGGTTAGCACCATCGTAGGGAAGCTGTCGCATCGCAAACGCAATCAATGCCCCGGTTTACCGCATGGTGGACCGAGGCATTTTTCTTGCGGAAAAGAGGGACAGACATGAAGGTGAACGGAGAGACCTGCCCGTGCGCGGCCGGGCTGACCGTGCAGCAGCTTCTGGAGCAGCTGGGGCATGATCCGCAGCGCGTCGCGGTCGAGAAAAACGGGCTTATCGTGCCCCGCGCGCGGTTTGCGGACGAGCCGCTGGGCGAGACGGACACGGTCGAGATCGTGCAGTTCGTCGGCGGGGGCTGACCCGGCCGGCAGAGTAAGAGAAACACAGGCCAGAGGAGGAAGCGGCATGCGGCTGACACAGAAGGAATTGCACGATGCGCTCGTCGCGCGGCACGGCGCTGCGATGCAGGAGCGGCTCGACCGCGCCGCGGTCGGCATCGCGGGGCTGGGCGGGCTGGGCTCGCACATCGCGGTGCATCTGGCGCGGCTGGGCGTGGGCCGGCTGGTGCTGGTGGATTTCGACGTGGTCGACGTCACCAACCTGCACCGCCAGCACTATACCATGCAGGACGTCGGCGTGCCCAAAACGCTCGCGCTGCTCGAGCAGCTGGAGGCGATCAACCCCTATCTGGATTACGAGACGCACACCGAGCGCGTCATCCCGGCGAACGCTGCGCGTCTGTTCGCGGGCTGTGATGTGGTGTGCGAGGCGTTCGACCGCGCGGAGCAGAAGGCCATGCTGATCGAGACGCTGCTCACCCGGCTGCCGGATGCGTTCCTCGTCTCAGGAAGCGGCATGGCGGGAAACGGCTCGGCCAACGCCATCCGCACCGAGCGGCGGTTCGGGCGGCTGTACGTCTGCGGGGACGGCGAGAGCGATACCGCGGACGGCGTCGGGCTGCTCGCGCCGCGCGTCGCCGTGTGCGCCGCGCATCAGGCGACCATGGCGCTGCGCCTGCTGCTGGGCGAGCGTGCGCCGTAATGGCGCTTCGCGCCGCAGGCAGACAGGGAAACCCGCCAAACAGGCAAAAGAAAAAGGCCTGACGGCCTTTTTCCGATATGTATTTATTCCTTGGGCAGCTCGGAGGCGCAGTGCGCGCACTTGGTCGCCTCGATCGGGATCTCGCTGCAGCAGTAGGGGCACTTCTTGGTGGTCGGCGCAGCCGGCTCCTCGGCCTTCTTGCCAATCGTCAGCATCTTGTTGACCGCCTTGAGCAGTACAAACAGGATGAGCGCCGTGATCAGGAAGTTGATGATCGTACCGACAAAGTTTGCCCCGTACGTGTAGATCTGCTCAAACGAGTAGCGGGCGCCGCCCGGCAGAGCAAGGATCGGGTTGATGACGTTCTCGGTCAGCGAAGTGACGATGCCGGAGAACGCGCCGCCGATGAGAACACCGATGGCCATGTCCATCACGTTGCCGCGCAACGCAAAGGCTTTGAACTCTTCAATGAACTTTTTCAAATTGTTGCACCTCTCAAATCTGATAATTTTTACCCATAAATGAAATTTTACCGAAAAAATCCGGTTAGGTCAAGACAATTACGGACAAAAAAGGAGATTTTTTGACATGCAGGACAAGTTGATTCTGGGCGGGCACGAATTCACCTCGCGCTTCATCCTCGGCTCGGGCAAATATTCGCTCGACCTCATCCACGCCGCCGTGCACAATGCGGGCGCGCAGATCATCACGCTCGCGCTGCGCCGCGCCAACGAGGGCGGCGCGGCCAACATTCTGGACTACATCCCGCAGGGCGTGACCCTGCTGCCCAACACCTCGGGCGCGCGCAACGCGGACGAGGCGGTGCGCATCGCGCGGCTGAGCCGCGAGGTCGGCTGCGGCGACTTTGTCAAGATCGAGATCATGCGCGACAGCAAATACCTGCTGCCGGACAATCAGGAGACCATCCGCGCGACCGAGATCCTTGCAAAGGAGGGGTTTGTGGTCATGCCCTATATGTATCCCGACCTGAACGTTGCGCGCGACCTCGTGAGCGCAGGTGCGGCGTGCGTCATGCCGCTGGGCGCGCCGATCGGCACGAACAAGGGGCTGGCCACGCGCGAGTTCATCAAGATCCTGATCGACGAGATCGACCTGCCGGTCATCGTGGACGCGGGCATCGGCCGCCCGTCGCAGGCCTGCGAGGCCATGGAGATGGGCGCGGCCGCCGTCATGGCGAACACTGCCATCGCCACGGCGGGCGACATCCCGGCCATGGCCGAGGCGTTCAAAAAGGCCATCGAGGCCGGCCGCACGGCCTACCTTGCGGGGCTGGGCCGCGTGCGCGAAACGGCCGCGGCGTCCTCGCCGCTGACCGGTTTCCTGCGGGACTGATCCCCAAGCCGGGGAGCGGCGGGGGGATCGCCTTGAAAGGCGTTGCGGAACTGCCCGCGCATCGCGGGCTGCACCACCCATCCTGCCTTCGCTCTCCTGTCATTCTGAGCGGAACGAAGTGCAGCGAAGAATCCCGCGCGTGCGCGTGACCACTGACGCCATCTGCACCACCCATCCCGCCTCCCCTTTGAGGGGAGGTGGCAGCGCCGTCAGGCGCTGACGGAGAGGTCCTCGCAAGAGG
>CALWJG010000241.1 GCA_944380945.1 uncultured Agathobaculum sp.
TTTTCGCTCGTGGCGTTCGCGTGGATCTCCGCCAGCGCGATGTCGTATCTGCCCGCGGCCTCGCGCAGGATCCTATCCGCGCACAGGAAGGGGTTGTCCGGCCCGTAGTGCATGTCGCACCGGCCGATCAGGTCCATCACCAGCAGGCGCAGGCCCTGCGGCCCGTCGAAAATGCCCCAGCCCTGCCCCGGGCTCTGCGGGGCGAGGTTGGCCGGACGCAGCACGTTCGGGTGCTCGTCCAGATAGGGCGCGATCTGCTGTTTGGCGAACGTGTGGTTGCCCAGCGTGATCAGGTCCGCGCCCGCGGCAAAAATATCGTCCGCCTGCCGCGGGGTGATGCCGCGTCCGGCCGCGTTTTCGCCGTTGACGATGACGAAATCCGCGCCCTGTTCGCGCCTCACGCGGCGCAGCAGGCCGTGCAGGGCATCAATGCCCGCCTCGCCGACCACGTCGCCAATGGTCAGTATTTTCATCTTTTCACCTCTTGTTGGTTTGCCGCAGCTGCACGGCAATATAGTACAGCGCCCAGCCGATCAGCCCGGCGCCGAGCGTGCACAGGCCGATCATGCGGCTGCTGCCCGCGCCCATCTCCCGCAGCAGAAAGCCGATCACAAACCCGATCGCCGCGCAGGCCAGCGAAATATTCCAGCAGCGGCTCTCATCGGTCGTCTCCACCGCTTCCTCGTCGCGCAGCAGCGAGTCCAGCGTCACGTCGAACAGGTCGGCCACCGCCTTGATGTTCTCGATGTCCGGCATGCCCGCATTGCTCTCCCATTTGGTCACCGCCTGCCGCGAGACGTGCAGCAGCTCGGCGAGCTGTTCCTGTGAGTATTCCTCTTTTATACGAAGCGCTTTCAGTTTTTCTCCGAATGTCATTGCAATCACCTCGCGTCCATCCTATCAGATGGGCGCTTTTTTGTCCGCTACGGATGGTTTCCGGCGCGCTACGATGCGTTGCGGCGGGGGATTTTGCCTTAACCAAGGCGAATCTCCTGCCAAGGAACTGGAATACCCGCCTGCATTCCGAAAAAGGGACGGACAGCCTGCTGTCCGTCCCTTTTCTCACGTCAAGCCGCGCCCTGCGGCATTTTAACAGAAAACCACTCTGTGATTTTCATCCAAAAGCCCAGCTTTGCCAGACTTTTGAAGCCCCCTATACTCAGTCGAAGAGGGTCGAAACCGAGGTCTCCTCGTAGATGCGCGCGATCGCCTCGGTGAACACCGGCGCGACCGACAGCACCTTGATCTTGTCCAGCTTTTTCTCGCTGGGCAGCGGGATGGTGTCCAAAATCGCCAGCTCCTTGATCGGGCTGTTTGCGATGCGCTCGATCGCCGGGCCGGAGAGCACGCCGTGGGTCGCGCAGGCGTAGACCTCGGTCGCGCCGCCCTTTTCGACCAGCGCGTCCGCCGCGTGCACCAGCGTGCCCGCGGTGTCGATCAGGTCGTCCACCAGGATGCACTTCTTGCCCTCGACGTTGCCGATGATGTTCATGACCTCGGACACGTTCGCCTTGGGGCGGCGCTTGTCGATGATGGCGAGCGGCATATCCAGCTTTTCGGTGAACTTGCGCGCGCGGGTGACCGAGCCCAGATCAGGCGAGACGATCACGGTGTCCTCCGTGCCGACGCCGAACTTGCCCGCGATATACGGGATGAGCACGGACGAGCCCAGCATGTTATCCACCGGGATGTTGAAAAAGCCCTGGATCTGCGCGGCGTGCAGGTCCATGGTCAGCACGCGGTCCGCGCCTGCGGCGGTGATCAGGTCCGCCACCAGCTTGGCCGAGATCGGGTCGCGCGCCTTGCTCTTGCGGTCCTGACGCGCGTAGCCGAAATACGGGATGACCGCGGTGATGCGGCCGGCGGACGCGCGCTTGCACGAGTCGATCATGATGAGCAGCTCCATCAGGTTGTTGTTGACCGGGCCGCAGGTCGACTGGACGAGGAACACGTCCGAGCCGCGCACGGATTCCGAGATGGAAACCGAGATCTCACCGTCCGCAAAGGTGGAGATAGCAGCCTTGCCGATCGGCAGGCCGAGCGCGGACGCGATCTGCATCGCCAGCGCCGGGTGGGAGTTGCCGGAGAAAATCTTGATGTTTTTTCCGTGAGAAATCATGGGTCAGCCTCCGTCATATTCAAAGTATCCGGGTTGTTTCTCTATTTTCTGTTAAGGCAGCGCCTTATTTGTTTTTCTCTTTTTCGTGCAGCGCACGGCGGCGGTCGTTCCAGCCCTCCATGTTGGTCTGGCGCGCGCGCGCAACGCTCAGCGCGCCCGCCGGCACGTCCTTGGTGACCGTGGTGCCCGCTGCGGTGAACGCGCGGTCGCCCAGCTTGACGGGCGAGACCAGATTGGTGTTGCAGCCGATGAAGCAGTCGTCCCCGATGACGGTCTGGTACTTGTGGTAGCCGTCATAGTTGACCACGACCGTGCCGCAGCCGAAGTTGACACGCTCGCCGACCGTCGCGTCGCCGATATAGGTCAGGTGGGAGACCTTGGTGCCGTTGCCGATCGTGGACTTCTTCAGCTCGACGAAGTCGCCGATGCGGCAGCCGTCGCCCACGACGCACTGCGGGCG
>CALWJG010000242.1 GCA_944380945.1 uncultured Agathobaculum sp.
CCGCACTGGGTCACGCCCTGCGCGACCACGCCGTTGTCCGCGCAGAACATGACGACCGCGCGCTTTGCGATCGACGGCCGCACCGTGCGCTGGATCGCCGCCAGCTGCGCGGCCGCATCCTGCAGCAGCCCTAAGCTGCCCAGCGGGATGGCGATATCCGAAAACCGCCGCCGCGTGGCCGCGCGGCTGTCCTCATCCGGCGGACGAACCGCCGCAATGGCCTGTTGCAAATCCATTCCGGTCACCTCTTCTGCGCGCACGCGCGCACGAAATTCTGCGCAAACGCGGGGTTTGCGCGCAAATACAGATGCGGGAAGCCCGCATACAGCGTCTCTGTCGCGTGGACGCAGTCCCACGCGCGGCCGTTCGGCTTTTCCGCGCGGAACGCCGTCCCGTTATCGCCCGACTGCGCGTAGTGGAACTCGTGCGCGCGGATGCGCTCCCCGGCGCGGCAGAGCAGATTGTCCCGCGCGGCGGTCAGGGTCACATAGCCGAACGGCTGGAGCCTGCCCGTCATGCGCGCGTCCGCGTCGATCACGCCCGCCATCTCGTTTCCGTCCAGCGTGCGGTGCAGGTACAGAAAGCCGCCGCACTCCGCGATCGCCGGCAGGCCGCCCTGCACCGCCGCGCGCACGCTCTCGCGCATCGAGCGGTTCGCGGCGAGCTGCGCCGCATACAGCTCGGGATAGCCGCCGCCGAGGTACAGCCCGTCGATGCCCGTGGGCAGGGCTTGGTCATCCAACGGCGAAAATTCAACCAGCTCCGCGCCCAGCGCGCGCAGCACGTCAAAATTGTCCGCATAGTAAAAGCAGAACGCCCGGTCGCGCGCGACCGCGATGCGCACCGGCCGGTCCGCGGCCGGCGCAAGCGGCGCGCCCTCGTCCGCGAGCGGCGGCGCGGTGCGCGCGAGCGCGCACAGGCCGTCCAGATCCAGCCCCTCCTCGGCCGCGTCCGCGAGCAGGTCGAGCTTCGCCTGTAAATCCCCGATCTCCTGCGCGGTCACGAGGCCGAGGTGCCGGTCCGGGATCTCGGCCGCGGGCACGGGCGGCAGGCAGCCGTAAACGGTCAGCCCCGCTTGCTCCGCGATCGCCTTGTAAAACGGATACATGGCCTTGGAAACGCCGTTTAAGATCACGCCGCGCAGGGTGTTGGGCGCGAAATCCCGGAAACCCTTGATCTCCGCCGCGAGCGAGAGCGACTGCCCCCGCGGCCGCACGATGAGCACCGCGGGCGTATCGGTCGCGCGCGCGAGGTGCGCGGCCGAGGCCGTGTCCGAGGTGCCGGAAACGCCGTCGTAAAACCCCATCACGCCCTCGATGATGCCCATGCCGCCCGCCGGCACATGCCGCGCGAGCTGGCCGCGCGCCTCTTTTTCGTCCACAAAGAACAGGTCGAGGTTGCGGCTCGGGATGCCGAGCACCGCGGTGTGGAACATGGGGTCGATATAGTCCGGCCCGCATTTGAACGCCGTGAGCGCCTCCCCGCGGCGCTGGAGCGCGCGCAGCACGGCGCTCGTCACGGTCGTCTTGCCGCAGCCCGAGCCGGTGCCTGCAAACAGCAGGCGGGGCGCGTTATTCTGCATCTGCGCCGCCTCCCGACAGGATGAACACCGGATTGTTCGCGGTCATCATGGTATACGGCCCGACCGCCCTGCCGCGCGCGGCGGACAGCTGGGTGACCTCCACATCCGCAAAGCCGAGCGCGGAAAGCGCCGCCTGCCCCTCTTGCAGGGTCTCGAGCGCGATCGCGTTGATCACCACCCGCACCGCGGGGTTTTTGCGCTTTGCGATCTCGAGGATGCGCCGCATCGCGCCGCCGCTCCCGCCGACGAACACGCAGTCCGGCGCGGGCAGGGCTTCGAGCGCGTCCGGCGCGGCGCCTGCGACGATCTTGACGTTATACCCGCCGAGCTTTGCCCGGTTTTCTTCGAGCAGCGCCAGCGCCTCGTCCTTACGCTCGACCGCGTACACCAGCCCGTCCGACGCTTTTCGCGCCAGCTCGAGCGTCACCGCGCCCGTGCCCGCGCCCACATCCCAGACCGTGTCGCGCGGCTGCACCGCGAGCCGGCCCACCGACACCCAGCGCACCTCTTCCTTGGTCATGGGCACTTTGGCGCGGGTGAGCATGTCGTCCCGCACGGGCTCATATGCGTTCACCGCGTCCGGATGCTCGATCAGCAGAACGGCCAGGCTGCCGCAGGCCTGCGCGGCCAGCGTTTCCGCTGTCCCGGTCTGGATGCGCTCGTCCGCCGCGCCGAGGTTTTCGCCCAGATGCACGGTCAGCCCGCCGAGGCCCGCCTCCGCGAGCGCGCGGCACACCGCCGCCGCGTTGTTCTCGCCGCCCGTGAGCACGAAGGTCTTTTTGTGGTAGCTGACCGCGCCGAGGATGCTGCCCGCGCGGCCGTGCAGGCTGCGCACGCAGGCGTCGTCATACGAAACGCCAAGCCTTGCGCAGAAATACTGCAGGCTGGACAGGCCGCAGACCAGCCGCACGTCCCCGTGCGGCGCGAGCTGCTCGCGCAGCCGTCCGGCGGCGCTGAAAAAGCCCACGTCGCCCGAAACCAGCACGGAAACCGTCTG
>CALWJG010000243.1 GCA_944380945.1 uncultured Agathobaculum sp.
TTTTTTGAGCAGCGCCATGAATTCCTCACCGGTGATGGTCTCCTTTTCCAGCAGGTAATGCGCCAGCCGGTGCAGGGCTTCCATATTCTCCTGCAGAATGCCGATCGCCTTTTCGTGCGCGGCCTTGACCGCGTCTACGACCTCGCGGTCGATCTCCGCCGCGGTCTCCGCCGAGCAGGCCAGCGAGGCGTCCCCGCCCAGATACTGGTTCTGCACGGTCTCGAGCGCGACCATGTCGAACCGGCGGCTCATGCCGTAGCGCGTGATCATGGCGCGGGCGAGCTTGGTCGCCTGCTCGATGTCGTTGGACGCACCCGTCGTCACCGAGCCGAAGATCAACTCCTCGGCCGCGCGGCCGCCGGTCAGGGTCGCGATCTTGTTGGCGAGCTCCTCCTTGCTCATCAGGTAATGCTCGCCCTCGTCCACCTGCATGGTGTAGCCCAGCGCGCCCGAGGTGCGCGGCACGATGGTGATCTTGGTGACCGGCGCAGAGTCGCTCTGCCGGGCCGCCACCAGCGCATGGCCGATCTCGTGGTAGGCCACGATCTCCTTCTCCTTGGGGCTGAGCACTGCGCTCTTGCGCTGCGCGCCCGCCAGCACGGTCTCAACACTCTCCTCCAGATCGGCCTGCGTGACCTCGTTGCGGCCCAGCCGCACAGCGCGCAGCGCCGCCTCGTTGATGATGTTTGCGAGGTCCGCGCCGGACGCGCCCGAGGTCGCCCGCGCGACCGAGGTGAAGTCGATATGGCCGGACATGCGCACATCCTTGGCGTGCACCCGGAGAATGGCGACGCGGCCCTGCAGGTCGGGCAGCTGCACCGGGATGCGGCGGTCGAACCGCCCCGGGCGCAGCAGCGCCGGGTCGAGCGATTCCGGGCGGTTGGTCGCCGCGAGGATGACCACGCCCTTGGCGCCGTCAAAGCCGTCCATCTCGGTCAGCAGCTGGTTGAGTGTCTGCTCGCGCTCATCGTTGCCGCCGAAGCCGGCGCCGTCGCGCTTTTTGCCGATGGTATCGATCTCGTCGATGAATACGATGCAGGGCGCTTTTTCGCTCGCCTGCTTGAACAGGTCGCGCACCTTGGCCGCGCCCATGCCGACGAACATCTCGACAAACTCCGAGCCGGAGATCGAGAAGAACGGCACATGCGCTTCGCCCGCGACCGCCTTGGCCAGCAGGGTCTTGCCGGTGCCCGGCGGGCCGACGAGCAGCGCGCCCTTGGGCAGCTTGGCGCCGATGCCCGCGTACTTGCCCGGGTTGTGCAGGAAGTCGACGATCTCGGTCAGGGCTTCCTTGGCCTCGTCCTGACCGGCGACGTCCGCAAAGGTCTTGCCGGTCTCGGTCTCCGCGTAGATCTTGGCGCCCGATTTGCCAAAGCTCATCGCGTTGCCGCCCATGGATTTCATCATCTTTTTGCTCATCCACTGGCCGACCGCGATGATCAGGATGATCGGGATCGCATAGCTGACCAGCAGGCTGAGCAGCGGCGAGGTCTGCGTCGGGATCTCGGCGGCGAACTGCACGCCCGCATCGTCCAGCCGGTCATACAGGCCGTCATCCGGGAAAATACCGGTCTTGTAGACGCGCTCCCTGCCGTCCTCATCCGTGCCCTCGAACATGATCTGGCTCTCTTCCCTGTTATAAGCGACGGTCTTGACCCGTCCTTCGTCCACCATGGAGACAAAGGTGTCATAGCCGACCTCGGTCACCTGCCGCTGCGCGAACATCGGCACGAGCAGCCAGTTGAGCAGCATCAGCGCGACGAGCATGATCGCATAATAGAAAATCAGCGGCCGTTTGGGTGAGTTTCGGTTTGGATTGGATTGCATCATAATGGTTTATTTCACCTGTCTTTCCATATCTTCGAGCAGTGCGTCCAGATTGCGCTGCATCTTGCGCATGATCCGGTGCGCGGCGTGCAGCTCCTCCTCGCTGATGCCGGCGTGCAGCTGCGCGGCGATGCGCCGGCAGTCCTGCCGCATCTGCGCGGCGATGGCCTCGCCCTCCCCGCACAGGCGGAGGTGGATCAGCCGGCGGTCGTCCGCATCCCGCTCGCCCGCGATCAGGCCGCGCTTCTGCAGTTTGTCCACGCTGCGCGCGACCAGCGCCTTGGAGATACCGTGCACCGCAGCGATGTCGGTGGAGGTATCCTGCTGCGGGGCGTTGCGGCTGAGGAACAGCAGCACCGCGACCTCGTTGGGCGAGAGCCGGTGGTCGTGCGCCGCCTGACGCATACAGCTGCGGTACAGTTTTTCCAGCCGCAGGGCGTCCGAGAAAAACGATTCATCCCATTGCTCCATACATGCGCGCTCCTTTCCTGCTTGTGTTCATCTTTATGATACGGCAGAATAGTTTCTCCGTCAATCGTTTAATTGTGAACAATTTGCAAATTCCTGCCGGATGATGAAAAAAGCAGCGGCAAAGCCGCTGCTCAGCGTGTCGAAAAAGTTTCCGCGCCACAGGCGCGCATTCAAACAGAAAGCAGCGGTAGAACCGCTGCTTTCATAAAAAGTCAGGACACAAGGTGAATTGCCGCATAGCGGCAAGAGAAAGTGGCCTGGGCCATG
>CALWJG010000244.1 GCA_944380945.1 uncultured Agathobaculum sp.
GCAGCAACTTACTTGTTGTCAACCTCAGCCATGTGCTCGATGAGCATCAGCAGCTTGTTGGAGTAGCCCCACTCGTTGTCGTACCAGGAAACGACCTTGACGAAGGTGTCGGTCAGCTGGATGCCGGCCTTGGCGTCGAAGATCGAGGTGCGGGCATCGCCCAGGAAGTCGGAAGAAACGACATCCTCATCGGTGTAGCCCAGAACGCCCTGCAGGCCGCCCTCGCTCATCGGGGTCTCGGAAGCCTTCTTCATGGCCGCGCAGATCTCGTCGTAGGTCGCCGGCTTGGCCAGGTTGCAGGTCAGGTCAACAACGGAAACGTCCAGGGTCGGAACGCGCATGGACATACCGGTCAGCTTGCCGTTCAGCTTGGGGTAAACCTTGCCGACCGCCTTGGCAGCGCCAGTGGAGGACGGGATGATGTTGCCGCAAGCCGCGCGGCCGCCGCGCCAGTCCTTCTTGGACGGGCCGTCAACGACCTTCTGGGTGCCGGTCGCGGAGTGAACGGTGGTCATCAGGCCCTCGGTGATGCCGAACGCCTCGTCCAGAACCTTGGCGATCGGAGCCAGGCAGTTGGTGGTGCAGGAAGCGTTGGAAACGAAGGTCATGTCCTTGGTGTAGGTGTCCTGGTTAACGCCCATAACGAACATCGGGGTGTCGTCCTTGGACGGAGCGGACATGATGACCTTCTTCGCGCCGCCGTCGATGTGCGCCTGCGCCTTGTCCTTGGTCAGGAACACGCCGGTGGACTCGACAACATAGTCAGCGCCAACCTTGCCCCACGGGATGTTCTTGGGGTCCATCTCAGCGAAGAACTGGACCTTCTTGCCATCAACCGTGATGGAGTTGTCGTCATATTCGATGGTACCGTCATAGCGGCCGTGCATGGTGTCGTACTTGAGCATGTACGCCATGTAGTCCGGGGTCATGAACGGATCGTTTACCGCAACGAACTCGATGTTCGGGTTCTTCAGACCCGCGCGGAAAACCATACGGCCGATACGGCCAAAACCATTGATGCCAACTTTGATACCCATTAAAAGTTTCCTCCTCAAATGTTTGATCAAGTTCTCTGTCGATGCTATAATTATACACTACCAGGCAGGCCTGCCGCAAGGTGTAATATTTGTGAATTTCTTGTCACGAGCGGCGGGGTTTTTGTACATTTTTCTTTGCAAAGCCGTCTCGTCTGGTGGTATAATAAACACATCACACAAAATGTAGTATCTCAGCCCCGGGCCGGCCTTATACAGAAAAATGCACCGGCCATTCTTGGGAGGATAAAGATGGCAGATGATTTCTTTTCGCAGCTGGACAGCGGCACACTGCGCGCCCTGCTCGCGCGCACCGCGGCGCAGGACGCCGCGCTTGTGACCGTCAGCCCGTCCCTGCACATCGAAAACTGCAGCCCGGCCGCCCGCCGGCTGACCGGCCTGCACCCGCTCGAGCGGATCGACCAGATCCTGAGCGAGCCCGCCGCGGCGGCGCTGCGCGCCTGTCTGGCGGACGGCCAGCCCCGCACGGTCGAGGAGGAGCTCGACGGCGTCAGCTACCGGCTCGAGCTCATCCCGCGCGAGGGCGGCGCGTTGCTGGCCTTTTTGCGCGAGGACCGCGCCGCCTACGACGGCAGCCTGCGCGTGGTGCACGCCAAGAGCATGCAGTATCTGGGCGCGCTGCTGGCCGATGCCGGGCAGGTGGACGATCCCGCGGTCAGCGCGGCGCTGCGCCGGCAGTGCCTGCGGCTGTACCGCCTGCTGACCCATTCGGACTTTCTGCACGACCCGCCGCTGACCGAGCAGCTGCGCCTGCGCCACACCGACCTCGCCGGCCTGTGCCGGGACGCGGTGCAGACCGCGCTCACGCACGGCCCGGCAAACGGCACCCAGCGCATTTCCGCCGAGACGCCCGACCTGTGCGACGCGCTCATCGAGCCCGAGCTCGTGCGCACCGCGGTGTACAACCTGCTCTCCAACGCCCAGCGGGTCACCCCGCCGGACGGGGATATCACGCTTTCCCTGCATGACGACGGCGTGTTCCTCACCATCTCGGTCGCGGACCGCGGCCCCGGTCTGGATGCGGACGCCTTCGCTGCCCTGCTCACCGGCTGGCGGCGCAGCGTCCCGATGGAGGATTATCTCGCCCTCGCCCGGCAGGGCGTGCCGCTCGGTCTGGGCCTGCCGCTGACGCAGGCCATCGCCCAGCTGCACGGCGGCAGCCTGCTGCTCTCCCCGCGCGAGGGCGGCGGCAGCATCCTGCATTTCAACCTGTCGCATCTGCCCGAATCGCTCGCGGACCACAACCTGCGCGCGCCCATGATCCTGGAGCCCGGCTTCCCGCTCGAGGAGGTCGAGTTCAGCATATTCTGACCGCCACACGCCGTGCAACCGCATACAGAAGCACAAAAAAGGACGCTTTTCAGCGTCCTTTTTGCTTGTCGAAAAAGTTTCCGCGCCGCAGGCGCGCATTCAAACAGAAAGCAGCGGTGGAACCGCTGCTTTCATAAAATCCGGGG